>DASTZT010000150.1:0-12426 GCA_035764225.1 Ktedonobacteraceae bacterium | reverse complement strand
GCAGGGTGGCCTGCCAGCGCTGCTTCAATCTCGCCAGGTTCAATACGAAAGCCGCGAACCTTAATCTGGTGGTCGTTGCGACCCAGATACTCTATATCGCCGTTGGGACGGTAGCGAGCCAGATCACCGGTCTTGTAGAGGCGCGCGCCTGGCTCACTGGCAAAGGGATGAGGGATAAAACGCTCGGCGGTCAGGTCGGGTCGATCAAGATAGCCGCGAGCGACGCCAACCCCACCGATGTAGATTTCACCAGGCACGCCAATGGGAGCGAGGCACAAGTCACGATCCAGCACGTAAAGCTGCATATTTGCAATGGGTCGTCCAATGGGTACGGGACCGGGGAGTATCTCCCCTGCCACTTGCTCGAAAACGCAGCAGCCGACAACCGTCTCAGTCGGACCGTATTCATTGACGATAAGAGTCTGGGGCGCGTGAGCACGCCAATAGGCCAGCGCCTCCCCTGTCAGCGCCTCTCCGCCGACAATCAGCCGCGCCGTCATTCCGGCAGCATTTTCTGGGGGAAGCCCGTTGGCAACAAGTTCCAGGTGCGCCGGGGTAAGCTTCACAAAGCTCAGCCCACTTTCATCACCCAGCACGTTGCGGAGTGGAAACGCTTCGGCCCCCTCTTCTGGGACCAGCACTACTGTTCGTCCACAAAGCAAAGGGGTAAAAAGGCTGGTGACGGTGAGATCAAAGGTAATGGCAGAATGCACCGGAGCGCCACGCCCCTTGTCCGCCTGATAGGCGTTTTTCGACCAGAGCAGATAGTTGCTCAGCCCCCGGTGCGTGACCATCACTCCCTTGGGTTTGCCAGTGGACCCTGAGGTGTAGATAACATACGCAAGATTATCCTCGGTAGCACCGCCTGCCAGGTTTCCTTGACTGTGTTGGGCAATTCTCTCCCATTCACTATCGACGCATACCAGCCGCTGAGCCGCGCCCGATAGCCGCTCTCGTAATCGCTCATGGCAAAGGACCAGGGATAGATGGGCATCTTCCACCAGAAAGGCGATCCTCTCTCGCGGATAGCCGGGGTCAAGCGGGACATAGCAGCCCCCCGCTTTGAGAATACCAATGATGCCTACGATCAGATCAAGCGATCGCTCCATAGAGAGGCCGACACGCGCCTCTGGCCCGACTCCCAACTCGCGCAGGTAATGGGCAAGCTGATTAGCCCGCGCATTCAACTCCTGGTAAGTGAGTTGCCCGCGACCAGCGGTGGCAGCCAGCGCTGCTGGTGTTTGCTGGACCTGGACCTCAAAGAGTCGATGGAAGCTGGAGCTTCCAGGAGCCGTCTCTTTTTGAGTCCCCAAAGAGTGCAAGTTTGCCTCTGCCGAAAGGGTGGTAAGCAGACGCTCCTCTTGCTCGGTCAACAACGGCAGCTGCGAGAGGCGCTGCTCAGGATGGGCAACGATGCCCTCAAGCAGTGTTTGGAAATGCGCCGCTATCCTGGCAACTGTATCCGCTTCAAACAGGTCAGTAGTATATTCAAAGCTGCCCCACAGATTGCCATCCGTTTCCATCAGTTCCAGGCTAAGATCAAACTTAGCCGTGCCATTATCGATACTCACCGGGCTGGCGCTCAGGTTTGCCGGACTGGAGGCGAAGGTGAGCACATTCTCATAAGCAAAACTTACCTGGAAGAGTGGATTATGGCTCAATGTCCTTTCAGGCTGGAGCGCTTCAACAATTTTTTCAAAAGGCGTCTCCTGGTGGGCATAAGCACCAGCAGCCATCGCATTGACACGCTTGAGCAGCGAGAGGAAGGAGGGGTCTCCTGAAAGGTCCATCCGCAGCACAAGGGTGTTGACAAAAAAGCCAATCAAAGGCTCGGTTTCGGGCTGCGTTCTCCCGGCGATTGGCGTGCCCACCAGGAAATCCCTTTGACCGGTATAGCGATACAAAAGCGTCGCATACGCGGCAAGCAGCACCATGAAGGGCGTTAGCCCTTCCTGCTGCGCAAACTCTCTGAGCCTTGTTGTAAGCGTTTCACCCAAAACGAGTGGGCAGCGCGAGCCACGAAATGACTGCATTGTCGGGCGGCGATGATCGGTAGGGAATTCCAATATGGTAGGAGCACCTGCTAATTGCTCGCGCCAGTAGCCGAGTTGCTGCCCCAAATTCTCATCCGCGAGTACGCTTCGTTGCCAGGCCGCGTAGTCAGCATATTGGATGGGCAACTCTTCTAGTGGAGAGGGCTGGCCGCTGGAGAAAGCATCGTAGAGCGCGACGAATTCCTTCCAGAAGATGCTTAGGGACCAGCCATCTGAAATAATATGGTGGATCACGACCAGCAGTACATGCTCATTCTTTGCTAATCGCATTACCGCGACCCAAAGCAGCGGCCCCGCTGCCAGGTCAAAAGAAGCGCCTGTATACTCGCGGGCCAGGCTTTGGAGCGCCTCTTCTCGACGAGTGCTCTCTACGATGTTGCTGAGGTCCAGACACTGCACGGACACCTGCAACACAGGCGCGATTCTTTGCCCTGGCTGGCCCTCAGTCGCCTCAAAGCTCGCGCGTAAGGGTTCGTGTCGGCGGATAATTTCCTGGATACATTGTTCCAGAACAGCCATATTCAGATTCCCAGTAAGGTGTTGAGCAATAGAATTGTTATATTGGCTGCTTCCACCTTGCAAGAGATTCAGAAACCACAGGCGCTGCTGAGAAAACGACAGCGGAGATGTGGCCTGTGCTGGCCGCTTTGGGATACGGTTCCCTTGCCCCAGGCCCGCAAAAGCGCCCCGAAGCCGCTGCTCAAGGAGCGTCTGTTTTGCTGGTGAGAGTTGCGCCCGCTGAAGATTCTTATCACTCATGTGCTTCTCTTCTCCCAAGCTAACTTGCTGAGTTCCTGCTCTGCCTCTTCATCTGGAATATCCGCAACCTCGGCAAGAATTATCTCTTCAATAGCCTCACAGAGCGAGGCAATGGTCGGCCTTTCCATGAAGCGTTGGAGAGGCATCTCAATCTGGAAAGTCACCCGCAGCCGAGAGAACACTCGCATCAGCAGGAGGGAATGTCCCCCAAGCTTAAAAAAGTTCTCGTGAATGCCCACACGGGAAAGGCCCAGCACTTCCATCCAAATTTGAGCAACCAACTCCTCCGTAGGATTGCGAGGCGCAACATAGACTTGTTCCCGCTGAATTTCGGGCGCGGGCAGCGCGCGGCGGTCAATCTTCCCATTGGAGCTGAGAGGCAGCGCCGCCAACAGTACGAAGGCAGCAGGCATCATATATGACGGCAAATCCTTCAACAGGTCACGTTCAAGCTCGTCAGGAGTGATGCCGCCTTTCTGTTTGGGTACCACATAGGCGACAAGTTGCGCATTCTCAGCATGATCTCGGCGAAGGATGACAATCGCTTCTTGAACAAGCGGGAGCCTCTTCAGGCAGGCTTCGATTTCGCCCAGTTCAATACGGAAGCCGCGTAATTTGACCTGATGGTCAATACGCCCCAGGTACTCTATATCCCCGTTGGCGTGGTAGCGAGCCAGATCACCGGTCCGGTAGAGCCAGGAACCAGGGAGGGCGCTAAACGGATCAGGAATGAACCGTTCAGCGGTAAGTTCAGGACGATTGAGATAGCCACGCGCTACACCGGCACCACCAACGTACATCTCACCTGGTATCCCGATAGGCAAGGGCTGGAAATGCTGGTCCAGCACATAAATGGTCAGATCAGGAATAGGATAGCCTATGACGCTGCCTGAATCGGAATTGACATCCGCAACTGTCAACGGGCGATAGGTCACATGGACCGTTGTCTCTGTAATGCCGTACATATTCACCAGTTGAGGCTGCTGGTCGCCGTGCTGGTCAAACCAGGTCTTGAGCTTGGGAATTTCGAGCGCCTCGCCACCAAAGATCACCAGACGAAGGGAAAGCTCTCCGCGGGCCAGACCCGCATTCTCTAGATCAATGAGTTGGTAGAAAGCAGAAGGGGTCTGATTAAGGACAGTAACGCGCTCTCTCACGAGCAATTTATAGAACGCTTCCGGGGATCGGCTCACCAGGTAGGGAACTACGACAACGCGGCCACCATACAGCAGCGCTCCCCAGAGTTCCCAAACCGAGAAATCGAAGGCGTAGGAGTGAAAGAAGGTCCACACATCGCGCTCATTGAAGTGATACCACGCATCAGTGGCAGCGAAAAGGCGTGTCACATTGCTGTGTGTGACCATCACGCCTTTGGGCGTTCCCGTCGAGCCGGAGGTGTAAATCACATAAGCGAGATGCTCCGGCTGTGTCCCACTATCCAGATTCTCTGGGCTAGCCTGGCTCATCATCTGGCTATCAGCATCTAAACAGATCACCTTTCCGGCATACGCTGGCAGGGATGCTTGCAAGGTGGTTTGGGTCAACAGGACGGGAGCCTGGGCATCGGCAAGCATGATCGCCAGACGCTCCTTAGGATAGCTGGGGTCCAGCGGCACATAAGCCCCACCAGCCTTGAGAATGCCCAGCAGACCAATCATCAGTTCAGGTGAGCGTTCGAGCAGTACGCCAACTGGAATCTCTGGCCCGACGCCCTGCGAACGCAGCGCACGCGCCACCTGGTTAGCGCTTCGATTGAGCGCATCATAGGTAAGTTGGTCCCCGGCGCAGACAAGCGCAACAGCATCAGGCGTCCGTTCGACCTGGGCTTCAAAAAGCCGATGAAGGAGGGTGGTTGGGTACGCTGCCTGCGTCTTGTTCCACTCGACCAGAAGCTGATGACGCTCGGCCTGTGTCAACATTGGCAAGTCGGAAATGCGCTGGGCCGGATTTGCCGCGATGCCTTTGAGCAAGGCGCAGTAGTGTTCGGCCAGGCGAGTAATCGTTTCTTCCCTGAAGAGGTCTCGGTTGTATTCAATGGTCCCGACGAGTCCATCGGCCTCCTCCCGCAGAATGATACTCAGATCGGCGGTGGTCATGCCCCGCTCCACGCTCATTGGAAGCATCTCCACTTCTCCCATCCTCCATACGGGAGTTGAGCGCTGAGACGCTGCTTGAAACGCAAACATGACCTGCACTAGCGGGTTGCGACTGAGATCGCGTTCGGGTTGGATGGCTTCGACAAGCTGGGCGAAGGGCAAATCCTGATGAGCAAAGGCATCTATACAGGTTCTACGGGTACGGGCGAGGAGTTCACGAAACGAGGGATTACCTGAGAGATCAGCGCGGAGAGCGAGGGTGTTGGCAAGAGGGCCAACTATACCTTCAACTTCGGCCTGTCTGCCAGAGATCGGCGTTCCCACCAGCAGCGCTTCCTGTTCAGTATAGCGGAAGAGCAGCACCTGAAAGGCGGCTAGCAACGTCATAAATGGTGTCGCATCCGCTGGCTGACTGAGGCGCTGTAGAGCTTGGAATAGGGAGCCAGGCAGTGAGAACATATGAGATGCGCTCCAGAAGGTTTGCGCAGCAGGGCGAGCAGCATCGCCAGGTAGCTCAAGGACATGAGGCGCGGTTTCCAACTGCTGCCGCCAGTATGCAAGCAATGCCTCTTGCTCTTCATCTTGCAGGTTCTGCCGCTGCCGCAGGGCAAAATCAGTGTAGTGAAAGGGGAGTTCAGGCAGCAATGGTAGGGTTGCACCTCTTTGAACAAAAGTGCTGTAGAGTGTGACCAGTTCCCGTTCGAAGACTTTGACCGACCAGCCATCTGCAATGACCTCGTGAAAGATCACCAACAGGATATATTCCTCATCTGCCAACCGGAAGAGCGCAATGCGCCAGAGCGGCCCTTGTGATAGGTCGAAAGAGCGCTTAATCATCGCCTGGAGTCGCTCGTCAAGCGCCGCATCCCGTTGTACCAGAGACCATGCTCGCAAATCCTCGATAGTCAAAGGGAGCGTGGCCCTCTGTACACACTTTTGGATAGGATGCCCATCCACGAGGGCAATGGTCGTGGAGAGCATTTCGTGACGTTCCATCAGCACAGAAAGACTCTGCTTCAGGGCTGTCAGATCGAGTGGGCCACGCAAGCGCCAGGCGGCAGGAATATGATAGACTGGGCAACCTGGCAAGAGTTGATTGAGGAACCAGAGCCGCTCCTGGGCAAAAGAGAGGGGCCAATCTCCTTGTGGGCGCTTCTCAGCCTCCATACGTCTTCCTACTCCATAAGAGGATGACTTATGCTGCACATGTTATGATTGCTCGCAGCACAGCTTCTTAGAGTTCTTGTACCTGTTTCGATTGGGCTTCTATGAAATGGACTGAGATCGAGCCGCCGCAGAAACGCTGAAGATAGTCAGCCAATCGATCTGTACACTTCCGTAGCTGATCTGTTGGAATTTCAGGGAAAGGAGCCTCACAAAAAAGCGCGATATTTTGCGAATCAGCAGTTACTTTTGCGGCATCGCAATCCCGGTAGTTCCACCGCCTGGTCAGGACTTTGCGAGCGTCAGCGTAGACAACTTCTCCTGAAGTTGTTGTCTCCTCAGCCGCTGCCGCGCCAATGGGAATAAAAGACTCATCGCCGGCGGAGCGACGGAGGGCAATATCTCCATCCACCTTATCCAGATCGTAGCCTCCTATGGGCAGATAAAACTCTGCTTCCACCGCTAAATAGAGATCAACTGCCCTGGAGATAGTTGGAATCCCTTCTCCGCGGAGAATACGGCGGAGCAGCGCCTCTGCTGTCGGGCGATGGTCTTTTGGTTTGGCTCCAAAGCATCGATATGCTTCGCGCCAGGCTAGAATAGAGGGATGCTGAGAGAGCGCTTCTGTCGATAAGTTTTGCCGCACGCCCGCTGCCGCCGATTGCTTAATGCGCTCAACCTCTTCATTCGCAGAGCCGTTCTGTATGCCCCGTCCAGTAACGACACCAATTCGTAAATCAGGAAACAGGGTAATAATGTCCTTATCAATGACCAATCTCATCAGCGCAACGTCCTTCCTCCATCCTCCTGAAAGTTTCAGAGATGTTGTTGTGTTGCTCAGCTTTCCTGCTGAGAAAACTTTATGGTAGAGAGCGCATGATATTTCTCAATATCTTGAGGTCGTCGAATATCCTGGAGAACTGATGGCGCGTCTTTCCTTTTGGGGAAGAAGAACCCATCACAATGATGAGCGTTTGCATACTGCGGCAATTGCATCAAGAGCCGATGCGCGGCGGCCAGCCGATAATGTGGAATCAAAGGGAAGAGGTGGTGGGTGAGATGATACAAGTCATCGCTGTGGGGCGCGAGCAACCATTCTGCCAATAGGTTGCTTCTCCAGTTGCGTGTCGCCATCCAGGCATTGTACTCGGGGAGGCCGGCATGCTCAGCCATCTCGTTCCAGTAACGAATGATCTGGAAGGAAGTACAGAAGGGAACGACCCAGAAGAGCAAGAAACTGAGAAGGGTATGGGTAAGAATAACGCCAGCTATCACCAGCGCCAGAAAGCCAAACCGGACAAAGGTTTCTGACCGGCGCTCCCCCTTCAGCGAAAGCGCTACAGCAATGTTGTGGGCCACATGAGCCAGCAGCAGGGGGCGCAAGATGTGTCGCTTGAAGAAGGTGAGTTGATCGCTGGGCGGCACGACCAGACCAAGCTCCTGGTAGCGAATCGTCTTGGGGTCTTTCTCCTCATCCCACAGCCAGCCATGATGGATGTAATGAGCAGCCCGGTAAGCGGAGAGGCTGGCTCCCATTGGATAGGTAGTGAAGAACCTCCCAACCCAATCGTTCATGCCCCGATGTTTGAACATCTTGCCGTGACTTGCCTCGTGCAAGAGATTCATCAAGCCGCGCTGCCGGGAACCAATCACAATAACAGCCAGGATGTAGGCGAGTGGATTCATTCCCAACGTGAGTGTCACCGCAATCGCTGCGATAATGACCAACCAATCAGAGCCAATATAGAAGAGGTTATGCCAGTTATCTTTACGCTCCAGGGCAAGCAGCTGTACTCGAAGCTCCTCTGGTATTTCTTTCCTGTAACGTTTCCGAACGATTGCTCGCTGGGATGCTGGGGTATCAAAGGGTCGCTCAGGAGATGTAATCATAACCTAACCTGACCTTTTCTTGAGACGCGCCATTGCGTCCAAAATTGCCCACTATCCCCTGCAAACATGCAGGAGTCCTTCCGCTGAAAGCCAACGAGATAGCGAAATCGTATCAGGCAGCTATGTTTCCCTCCTCTCGCTCTAAGAGTCTTTGCTTGCAACATAACACATGGGCATCAAGAAATCAATGGAGCAATGGACAGCAAGAGTTTGTAATAGCAGCGCTGCATGAGCTATACTGAGCCATGAGGAACCGCATGAAGCTTTATGCCATTAGTGACCTTCACCTGGCACAGCCCATCAATCGTGCCGCGCTGGAATCATTGCCTTTTTATCCTGAGGACTGGCTCATCCTGGGCGGCGATATTGGGGAAAGGGAAGAACACCTGCACGTTGCGCTCTCGTGCCTGACCCGCAGGTTTCAGCGCATCGTGTGGGTGCCAGGCAATCACGACCTGTGGACCTTGCCCTCTGACCAAACCGGGCTGCGTGGCGTGGCGAAATACCAGCGACTTGTCTCGATCTGCCGAAGCTATGATGTCTTGACGCCGGAAGACCCCTATGTTCTCTGGCCCGGCGCTGGACAGCCTTGTCTACTGGCGCCCCTCTTCACGTTATATGATTATAGTTTTCGTCCGCCATCCATCCCGGAGGAAAGTGCGGTGGCCTGGGCGGAGGAATCGGGTGTGCTTTGTACGGACGAGTTTTTGCTCCATCCCGATCCCTACTCTTCCCGCGCTGCCTGGTGCGAGGCCCGGTGCGACTTTACTGAGAAACGCTTAAGAGAAACGCCACCCGACCTCCCTTTGGTGCTCATCAATCATTTTCCGCTGCGCCAGGATTTGGTCCATCTGAGCAATATTCCCCGTTTCTCGCTGTGGTGTGGTACCCGCCGCACGGAAGATTGGCACACACGCTTCCCGGTGCTGGCCGTCGTCTATGGGCATCTGCATACGCGTGGGACGCTTATTCGCGATGGTGTCTGCTTTGAGGAGGTTTCTCTGGGCTATGCTCGTGACTGGCAACAGGAAAAGGGCATACAAGCCTACTTACGTGAAATTCTTCCCGGCGACCATAGCGCCATTGCACCTGTCAGTACACGGACGCGCCCACAGGAGCAGGTGCGGGCAAGGAGGTTTTTTTACCAGGATGATCGCTGATGAACACTGGCCCCCACCTCCTGAAGACTGGACAACCTGTGACGCAGACCTCCATGTCTGGCTGGTTGAACTGGAGCAGCCAGAGGAGATCATCCAGCGGCTGACACAGTTTCTTGCCGGTGATGAGCTTGCTCGCGGGCAGCGCTTCCGTTTTGAGCGTGACCGCCGGCATTTCATTGTCGCTCGTGGCGTGCTGCGCAGCATCCTCAGCCGGTATCTGAAGATGACGCCAGCACAGGTGCAATTCGGCTATGGACTACGTGGCAAACCCAGCCTGGCAGCAGCATGCGGTGATTGGCAGCTGCGTTTTAACGTGTCGCACTCGCATGAACTCGCCCTCTACGCCGTAACCTATGACCGAGAACTTGGGGTTGATATTGAATTTATGCGCCCCCTTGATGATGCCGAAAGCATTGCCACCCACTTCTTTTCAGCAGGCGAGCAGGCGGCACTGCGAGGTTTGCCTGCGCACCTGAAGCACCAGGGTTTCTTCAACTGTTGGACGCGTAAAGAAGCTTACATTAAAGCAACCGGGGAAGGGCTGTATCAGCCTCTGGATGAGTTCGATGTCTCGCTCACCCCTGGCGAACCGGCTCAACTGCTTTCCGTCCAGGGCAAGTCAGACGAGGTACAACGCTGGTCGTTGCGGGCATTGCAACCGCCAGCAGGCTACGCAGCAGCGCTGGCCATTGAGGGGACTGGCTGGCAGTTAAGCTGCTGGAAGTGGGTGGAGGCCATTGCGCGCTAAGCATGAGGAAGTTCCTGCCGCAGCAACGCATACAGATGGACATCTTGAAATTGCCGCTGATGGTATGAGCGCTCTCTCATGACCCCTTCTTCTCGAAAGCCTGCTTTGGAGAGCACATTCATAGAGGCTCTGTTGCCTGCAATAACTGTCGCTTCGATGCGATGCAGGTCCATCTCCTCGAATCCGAAGCGTATCACCTCTCGGATCGTTTCGCTCATCAAGCCCTGGCCCCAGTAGCGTCGCGCTAGATCGTATCCAATCATCCCCCAGCTATTCTCTCGATTCCATCGGGTATAGCCACAGGTGCCGATGACACCCTGCTCCCCTTTCAAGATTAAGCCCCAGCGTATTGCTTCCTGGCGCTGATACAGTTCTGCTGTGCGTGCTAACAACTGATGAGCTTGCTCAATGTGGGTGAATGTCTCCCAGGCATAGAAGCGTGTGACATCGGCATCTGAAAAGATACGAAAGATGGCTTCAGCATCAGTGGCCGCCAGTGCATGTAAAACGAGGCGCTTCGTCTCTAGTGATGGCAGGGCAGCAAATATTTCTTCTGGTTTCACTGGTTCGTGGACCTTTCAATTCAGCAGATGAGATGCCGTAATGCTTTGCAATGAAATGATGACGTCAAACCAGTATTGCAGGGAGCCATCGGTTTCAAGGTCTTGGCCGCCAACCCCGTAATTGAGCAGAGTATACGGCCCCTGGAGCCAGGCCTGTACCGGCCCAGCCGAAGCCTGGCGTAAATCTAAGAAATAACGAGGGATGCCAACGCTGCTAAGCACATAATTATAGGTGTCTTTGCTGGGAGGTGGCGCGTTGTCAACCGTAGTTGATCCTCCGCCAAAGATTCTAAACGAGCCTTGAAAAAAACTTGTCCCGATGGGTCGATAGCTCCCTTGATATTTCTCGTACAAAAATTCTCCCATGCTTTTTGCCGGCTGTCTCAGCTTGGCAATATGGGTGTTATGTGCCCAAACCACTATCCCGGCATTAGCTCCTGAATATTCATGCCACCAGGCGACATTATCGGCCATAAACTGATCGCGTTTGGCATAGGCATCTTCTGAGGTAAAGAGCGTTTCAGATGAAGGGATTAGTACCCCCAGCGTGGTGTACTGCACGATCACCTGGGCCTCTTGCAGCGCCAGAGCAAATGCTGATGAGGAGGATCGGCTCTCATAGATGCTCTGATGGCTTTTCAACAAATCATAGACCTGCTGCGCATTGGCCTGGTAGTGCTGCTTGGTGGACTGTGGATTGGCAGAAAAGCCATCGTAATCAACAAAATCGGGTATTGGGCTGGTCGGGCGAATGCCGGTATACAAGGTTTGTACCTGAGTGGTTTGCTCAGGATCAACGTCTTGTATATAGTTCACAACATCGTCGAACACCTGCTGGCTGATATTCCAGGCATCTATCCCAACGAAATGCACTTTCGTCGTGTGCGTCGGGTCCGCATCGTATGCCCGCATCCACTCGATGAGGTTGCGCACTTCTTCCGTCTGCCAGGCGGCATACAGGTCATTGCGCATCAATGCGTCAAGGTTCCCGTTGCCTGTCAGAATATAGTCATCAATCTGGCGCGAGGCATCCCATCCATTTTCAAAGGCAAAGGTGGTAAAGCCCATCTGCTCAACCAGGAACTCGAAAATACGCTGTTTCATGGTGAAGAACTCGTGTGTTCCATGATTTGCCTCACCTAAGCCAACTATAGCGGCATCCCCAACCATCTGCTTGAGCGGCTGAAGGTCAGCATTGGCACTTCCCGGCTCCGTCGTCTGAAGCGGGTGGGCGTTTTGTCGAATCCAGGTTTGGACTGAGGGCAATGACTGTGGAGTCGCTTTGGAGGTCGGCGCTGCCTGGGCGCAGCTTATAAGCACAAAACAGAGAACCAGCAAAGAGAAGGAGAAATGCCGTGCGAACCTTGCTCTTGCAATCATAAGATGCCTCCGTGACAACTGATTACTCTATGTGGTGTATCCCCTGGTCGCTCGTGTTATTGTACCTCAAGAGAGGCAAGCATCTCCTCTCGCCTGGCACAATGTAGCTGGCAATTGTCACCTCAACATGACCAGCAACTCATTTTCCCAGTTTTCTGGTATACTTGCTGTGACAAGATAGCGATGAGAGGTACCCGATTGATGTCTCAAATCCCCGCCACGTTGGCAGAGCGCCCGGAATTGGAAGCCCAATTACCCCGCCTGCACGCTGAAAGCTGGCCAGCCTTCATGCAGGCTGATCCCATCGCGGTGCGCTATTGGGGTGCCCTCCTCTCTACTTTTGCTGAGTATCAATATGTCCTGTGCGATGAGAGCGATACCCTTATCGCCGCTGGACATGCCATTCCTCTGGTCTGGGATGGGACGGTAGAGGGCCTGCCAGAGGGATGGGATGCCGCAATCGAGTGGGGATTCCGCGATTACGAGCAGGGCGAGGCCCCCACAACGCTGTGTGGCCTGTCCATAGTTATTGCTCCTACACAGCAGGGGCGTGGGCTGAGCGAGTTGATGGTTCGGACGATGAAGAATCTTGCCGCCGCAGATGGACTCGAT
>DASTZT010000149.1:0-6653 GCA_035764225.1 Ktedonobacteraceae bacterium | reverse complement strand
GAAGGAGCCAAGCATGCCTTCCTGAAGATGATAGTACTGGTCGCGGAAGCGTTGTGGTACGATCTTGGCAATCGACTCACGGGCCAACCGCAGCACAAACAGCGCAGCAACGCCGAGCACCACAGCCACCAGCAGGATCTCCAGGCTGACCAGGAGCTGGGATGGTAAATTCTGGTGCAGACTGATAATAATAGCTGGGATGAAGAGCAGGAGCAGCACAATCAGGTCTAAGAGGCGCTCTGCCAGTACTGTACCAAAGCTGCGCGTGGTAGAAACATTAATTTCCTGACGTAAAAGATAAGCGCGATAAAGATCGCCCAGTTTGGCAGGAACAACCACGTTGGCGAAAAAAGAAATATAGATAATCTCTACAAGTTTCCAGAATTTGGGGAGGTGGATACCGTTCTCAGAGGTATAACCGACATTTTCCAGCAGCAACTTCCAGCGTAAAGCGCGGATGCCAAATGAGAGATAATAGACCAGAAATGCAGCCGCGAAGAGCCATAAATTGGCACTACTGATCGCGCTCCATGTTTTTTGAGGGTTAATATTGGCTCTTTGCGCAAAAAAAATCATCAGACCGATGACGACTACAAGTGGAACGATGGTGCGCCAGTTTAATAAACGTTTCCCTAGCGCCAACTGCTCGCGTGTAACCTCTGGCTCGCTCGATGGTTTTTCCTCTGGAGCCTGGTTGAGCAGTTCTGCTGCATTTTCCTCTGAGGCTTCAGTTTGAGTATCATTAACAGCAGATATACTGGTATGCTCAGTTTTATTGGTAATCAAATTGTCCTCCAGTATTGTCGATGTTCGATGTCATTTCCTCTAGACGGATAAGAAGAACGAGGAGTAACGAAAAGAGAATGGTCATGCTATGCACGTAGAGGTTGTCTACAAGGTTATGCACGCAAACAGAGAGTAAAGACGCTAAAAGTCCTACCGCTAATGCCCGGTCGTTCGCTAGCATCTTAAAAAAGGCTGGTGAAGCCTGAGTTCTTTTAGGAAACGCGTCCAGTTGTGAAATCGTATGTGCCTTCTTTGCCTGCATATATTTGCGGTTGATCGCCCGATACGAGCGCGAGCCAGCGATGAAAGCTGCTGTTAGAAAAAGCAGAAACGTAAGCAGGCCGAAGATACCAGCTTCGGCAGCGATGTTAATGTAGTAGTTGTGCGCATGCCCTAACGGGTTGACAAAAATCGTGATGAAATAGTGGGGATAGGCGTCAGGATAATTGCCAATGCCCACGCCGGTAAAGGGATGATCCTGAAACATACGAATGCCTGCGATCCAGTGAGCCAATCGCTCGGCGGTTGAAAAATCCTGTTTGCTGGGAAGCGTGAGCGAAATACTGGCTACCCCCAGCGTTCTTAAAACTGGCGTGATGAGGCGATCAGGTATCAGCCCTGCCAGATATGCGGCGATGACGCCCAGCACGCCAATGCCCCCCAATTGCCAGAGCAGGCGCAACTGTGGCATGCCGACGATCACGATCAGTATCAAAGCAGCTGCGAGCGCGATCTCTCCCCCGCGCGACTGTGAGAGGTAAAGGGCAAACGCGAGCAGCATCGTTGCCAGTGCTGCCAGCAACTGCATAAGCCGCCCGCGTGCCAGTAGCGCCAGGGCCGCCGTTACGCACAGAGCCATATTGATGTAGCCCGCGTAGGGGTTGGGCTGACCAAAGGTGCCATAGACGCGTAAGCCAGCATCTCGCACAAACGCATCTGGCCCTAGATTGAGAAATGCCTGGGCATATCCCAGCAGCGCCTGTGAGACGGCTGCAAGCGCGATAATTGTCACAAGTATCCAGATCTGACGGCGGGTACGAATATATTGCGCTCCCAGCAAAAGCACGACCTGCGCCTCTAGCCACTTGCTCAGCTCTTTCATGCTCGAACTGAGATTGAAGGCTGTGGGCATTGAGATTAGCATTGCTAGCAGCAGTAAGACCGTTGCAATAGCCAGGTAGCGCGGAATGTTAAATCTTTCACGGTCCAGCGGGCCAACGCCTGTCTCGCCTTGCCCGACGAAGCGGCGCAGGGCAAATCCCATGAGCCAGCTCGCGGAGAGCAGCGCAACCAGGATATCCGCGCCATTCAAATTAAGCCCTCCCAGATCGAAGCTATCAAGTGAGCCCCAGGGGATGGCGATGGGAAGCAGGTAGAGCGCGACTCTTGGGCGCAGGATCGTCCAGATGGCGATAATCAGGTAGAGCGGCAGACGAATATTCCAGTACTGCGTATTTGGCAGCCCCAACAGGCAAAAAATAGCAACTAAAGCGCCAATCAATCCTGTTAGATTTGCGGTGGTCGTCCACCCGCGCATAGCTATAATGATGCGATTGAGCCATAAAGCGCGAAGCTGCTGCTCTGACTCGCCAATGCCTGGATTATGCATGTCTGTTGGTATTTCTCTTGCTCTGTTTGTTTAAAAGCCTGGCACTATATACTATAGCACAGTCGATAAATGGATAATGCGCTTGCTGAACCACTCGATGGTGCGTCGCAATCCTTCTTCCATGCTTACCTTCGGTTGCCATCCTAAAATTTGTTGCGCTTTTGTGATATTTGGACGACGGCGTTCCGGGTCATCGGTGCGTTGCGGTTCAAAATGAATCGTGGATGACGCGTTACAGAGCTGGATAATCAACTGTGCAAATTCGAGAACGCTCAATTCCTCTGTATTGCCGAGATTGAAGACTTCACCGGCTGTATCTGGCTTGAACATTGCCAAAAGTAAGCCTTCTACCAGGTCGCCCACATAGCAAATGCTGCGCGTCTTGGTGCCATCCCCATAGATGGTGAGAGGCTTATTCTTCAAAGCCTGGGTGATGAAATTGGGAATCATCCGGCCATCATTGATCTGGCTGTTGGGGCCGTAGGTGTTGAAGATACGCACGATACGGGCATTAAGTTGGAACTGGCGATAATATTCCATCGTGAACGTCTCTCCCAGCCGTTTGCTCTCATCATAGCAAGCGCGTGGCCCAATAGGGTTCACGTTTCCCCAATATTCCTCGCTTTGAGGATGAATCAGCGGATCTCCATAGACTTCGGAAGTTGAACTGACTAGAAAGAGCGCCCGTTGTTTGCGGGCCATTTCCAGCATCTGATGGGTTCCCTGGCTATTTACCAGAATGGTCTCTAGCGGATGTTCCAGGTAGCCGACCGGGCTGGCGGGACTGGCAAGGTGGAAAATGGCTTCCGCCTCTTCGCTAAAGGGTTGAGTGATATCGTGCTGAAGAAAGGTAAAATGCGGATGATTGCGAAATGCCGCGATATTGTCTATAGAACCAGTAATAAGATTATCTACGCATAGAACTCTATGGCCATCATCGAGTAAGCGGGCACAGAGGTTGGAGCCAATAAGACCAGCTCCACCGGTTACAATGATTTTCAAGAAAATAGACCTCCAACAGTAGGCAGCGTGCTTTGATACATGATTTTGCTTTGTCGTACTTTAATGGCTAGACGAACTGAGTTTATGATAGTAACGATAGTGCATTGCTATAGGAGGGCTGGCTAGCCTTATTCTCTCCCGGTCTGCGATGCCTGCTTGATTAGCAATATGGAAGCAATCTACTTTTGCTCTTATAGTTAATTACGCTAATGTCACACGTTTCGTTACGGCCTCGTCTTATTTCTCTGGGCGTTGTCTGCGTTTCCAGACGCGATAGAGGAGTTCATCACCCCAACTGAGGAAGCCGCAAGTTGTCAGACCATGCACAATCGTGACTGCCAGGAGTGAGCGTGGCGCGGGTTGGATCAGATACACCAGGCTAAAAACGATCCCCGCCAGTCCCACCCCGCCAACGCTACGCCAGCTCCATTTCCCCAGGCGATGATACAGGGTGTAAGCTGCGGTACTGACCAGCCAGCCCCAGCCCAGCCACCCTGTCCATTGGGTTACCACTTCCAGCATAAAGCCGCGAAAAAACAGCTCTTCCACTGGTCCGTTGATCAACAGGTAAAAGCAGCCCTGAAAAACGTGATCGCTGATGGTTGGCCAACGAAACCAGGGGCCGACGATGTACATGCGATATGCTGCCGCGAAGCCAGCCATCAAGATGCCAATCACCAGCCCCAACAGGATCTGTTGAGGCACATCGTGCAGCGTTACTCCTAAAAACGCGAGCGGCAGGTGGAAGATGGCAATGTAGAGAAAAGGCACAACCCCCATCGGGATAATGCGCATCAAGATGTCAGGCCACATCCAGCGCCACGAATCCGCCATCGTGGAGCGCGCAACCTGCACAGTTTTGATCGCTGGCACTTGTCTACCTCATCTAAAATGACTAGAGCTTACCTATGCATCTGCTTCAACTGGGCCAATCCCTCTTCCGCCTCTTCCCGCGATAGATTGCCTGCCAGTAAGTCCGCATTGCCTTTGCTGAGCAATCTGTCATAGAAAGCTTCACCGCGCTCAATCAGCCAGCTATCGCTGGGATTGGCCTCAAGCAGTTCGAAAAGGACATCTTCGGCTTTCCCATAATTGCCAATATGTTCGTAATATGCAAAAAGCTTGTCTTTGATGTTCTGTGGCAGTTCGTAGTCGTCGAGCTGCTTAATCAGATCCGTGATTGCCTGGGCAAATTCAGGCTCGGCGGTAATGTTCTCATGCCGTAAAATTTCCAGCCACAGGGAAAGAGATTTTATGTAACGGTGATAGCTTTCATTGGTCTGCCCCATCGCCTCGTAAATCTCTCCTTCAGCTTTGAGCAGCATCGCGCTCCAGAGGGCTGCTTCGATGTTCAAATTGCCTAAAGGTGAGAGTATCTGGAGCAGCATCTCTTCTGAAAGCGAATTGAGAAAGCGGGAGGTAAAGCCTGTTGATTTGAGCAGAAGATCGTCGATATAAATGAGAGCTTCTTCGTTCTGATCGAACTTGCGCAAACGGAGAATAATAGCTAGCTGTCTGCCGAAGCGTTCGGCCAGGCGCAAGATATAATCTTTATTAATCATGCAAGCCCTCTTAAAATGTGAAAGAAAAGCTAAAATTGTAGTGTGATGGTAAGGGAACGGAAGGGCATCTATCTGGCACAAGCGATGCCCTTCTCTACTACGAGTATCTTGCTAGCTGGATAAACGTGCAATGGCCTCATCAAGACGCTTCAAACTGCATGCTTTTCCCAGCACTTCCAGCATTTCGAAAAGAGGAGGCGTTGCTGCGCGTCCGCTGACAGCCGTACGAATCGAGCCAAACAACTGCCTTGTTTTCAAGTCGAGCGTGACAGCCAGTTCGCGCATGGGTGGCTCCATCACCGTATGCTCCCAGGTTGGCAGATTCGCCAGGAGGTCGCGGGCCTGGATCAAGGCTTCACGCGTGCGAGGGCCATCCATCCCTTTCTCGATCAGTGCTGTCGTGTCGTATTGCAGCTCGTCCTCATAGAAAAATGAAACGGCGAGCGCGGCCTCGCCAAACGTCTTCAATCGCTCGTGCTCAAGATGAAGTACGCGGGTCGTGTACGCACGGTCAAGCGGGCGCTGGATCGTATCCGGCAATCCTCCCTCTGCCTCTGGCCGCTCCATATACGGCATGGTGCGCTGGACCAACTCCTCTAGAGGCAGGCGGCGAATGTATAAACCGTTCATCCACAGCAGCTTATCAGGATCGTAAATGCCGCCGGAGACGCCAATGCGATCCAGCGTAAAAGCTTGTATTAGTTCCTCTTTGGTAAAAATCTCCGTTTTATCATCATATGACCAGCCAAGCAAAGCCATAAAATTAAAGACGGCTTCCGGGAGGTAGCCCTGCCGCTTAAAATCTGACCAGGATGGAGCATTGCGGCGCTTACTGAGCTTCTTCTTATCTTTGCCTAAAACGTTCGGTACATGGTAGAGCAAGGGTGGCTCCCAGCCCAGCGCCTTGTAAATCTGAATATGACGCGGCGCGCTAGGGAGCCAGTCGTCACCACGCAACACATGCGTAATGCCCATTAAGTAGTCATCGACGAGATACGCCAGGTGGTATGGTGCCAGCCCATTGGATTTAAGAATAATGGTATCGTCCAGATCGGCGTTTTTAAAGACGATATCGCCACGTAACTCATCGTGAACCACCGTTTCGCCATCGATTGGCATCGCGAAACGTACAACCCAGGGAAGGCCGACGGCGTCATTGGCGGCTCGCTGCTCTTCGCTCAGATAGCGGCAGCGGCGGTCATAGCGCGGAGGTAACTTCTGCGCCTCCTGCTCTTTACGCATCTGGTTGAGCCGTTCCGGCGTGCAGTAACAGCGATAGGCATGGCCCGTCTCGATGAGCTGGTACGCGTAATGCTGGTAGAGGCCCTTGCGTTGCACCTGAAAGTAAGGGCCATAAGGGCCGCCAATAACGGGACCTTCATCGACATCCATTCCCAGCCAGGCGAAGCCATTGATGAGATCTTCAACTGCGCCTTCAACGGTACGTTCCAGGTCGGTATCTTCGATGCGCAGGACAAATTGCCCTCCCGTATGGCGGGCGTAGAGCCAGCTAAAGAGGGCGGTGCGAAATCCACCAATGTGCTGAAAACCGGTCGGACTGGGAGCAAAGCGCAAGCGCGGTGCCCCCTTCCCCGACCTCTTCTGGTCTAGCTGTGTATGGCTATCGATCTGTGTCATATAGATAAAAATCTCCTTCAGCTTCGTCGCTACATTATCGTTACATTTTACCATAG
>DASTZT010000148.1:0-5423 GCA_035764225.1 Ktedonobacteraceae bacterium | reverse complement strand
CCACCATTGGTGAAGCCATCGTTAGGATCCATCGGGAACGGCAGGCCTGCCGCGCCATTCGGTTGTTTGGAGCGGAACATGTACTGTATGCGCTCACTATAATCTTCCGCCCCGGCGAACTTATTAGGATCTTTGTTGTAGAACTGCCCCAGGTCATCGATGTTATGAGACAGATGCATGATCGAGCCATTGTCGAAGTAATCACCCGCAACGGCAGTCGTCAGGTGAGCATGGCTGGTGCCCGCAAAGGTCACGACCGAGGCGCTGGGAGCGCTGCCCGCCAATTGCTGATCCACAAAGCCCATCCACATCGAGGAAGCCGGGTTGATCAAGGTATGGATGGTAGTGAACGGCGCTTGTCCAAGACCCGCAGCACCATCAGCCAGTTGGCGTGGTAGCCCCGGTTGCACAAAGTTCAAGCGCGGTGTCTGAAAGCTGAAGAGGCCATTGAACGCCGGTGAGGGCACACTACTGCCATTCAGGGAATTGCTTCCTTCGACCCAGGCCGAGACATCCGCGATGTTGGCAAGCGAGTCGCTACGCAAGGTGAAGAGCACGTCGTTGCTCTCAATCTGGACAGGCACGTTAAAGGTGGCTTTAGTCACCTTCGGATTCTTTGACGAGACATCGGTCGGGCTGGGCACGGCCTCTTCGAGCACGAACCGACTGGTGCTGCTCTTCAAGCGCGGCATTTTGCTCGATACCAGACTGCTGGGCAGGCGGTGGAAGTAGGGCAGGCCATAGGCAACGAAAGTAAAGACGCCGCTGGGACTGAAGGGGTAGTGGGCCTCAATGGTCGCCAAAGCATTCGCCAGCACCTGTTGATCGCTCTTGGTAGGGTTACGCGTGAGCTTGGCCGGGACCAGGAAGGTGTAGGTAACACCAAACTGAACTGGAACGCCTGCAATGGTCTGAGCAGGATGGACGAATGCGCCAATGTCAAACTGGGTATCTGGGAATGCGAGCGGCATGGCATTTGCGATGCGGTCTGGTCTCCAGTTAGCGCCCACAGCGGCAAGCGTGGCCGCGCCAGCACCACCAAGTTTGAGCAAGGTACGGCGACTCACGATTGGAGTCGGAATTTTGACGATCTGATCTGGTGTGATAACTTTCCCAGAGCCGGGGGTTTGGTTTGGTCTACATCGAGGGTACATAGGAAAATCCTTCTCTTTCATGTTATCCATAACAACTCGAGATATGAGGATTCCACCTGGAATCCCGCCGTTCCATGGCTAGTCTCCCATCGTACATAGGAGAAGAAGGTAATCCTGGCGAGGGAGCAAGGTCTATACTCTGAAAAGCTGTTTTTGCGTATCCCTCATACGAAGATAAAAATACCACCTCCTTTTATGCCGAAGTCTCCCAAGAGAGCTACAAGCCTCTAGAAGATGCTGTTTTTAATAGAGGTTACATAAAAAAAGGAAAACGTTTCTACAGGTACGCCGCTCACAGAAAAGCCGCTCGTGCTAAATGGAAATATTTCGCTTCCAGAAGAACACGACTGCCTGCTACACAGCGCATCTTCATTTCCTTTTTTCTTGCCATTGGCACCTATGGCAGGATTTCCTGGAGAAGAAAAACCTCTATCTAGCTTCATAGATGAAAAAACTACACGCAAGCGTCCCACAACTATTCACCACAAGCTGATGGGAAGGAATCTCCAATTTCTTGCCAGGCAACTTATAGTTTTTCAGTGGCCCCAATTACATATATAGTTTGCAGCACATCTATGCACATTACATAGATATTTTCTTCTTATTCGATATTATAATAACCAACCTCTTCATTGTCAAGGAAAAAATCTAAAAGTCCTAAAAAAATTTTTTCTTTCTATGAACTTCAAAACGTTTTTTCCTATGACTAATGAGTAAAATCGATTATACTCAACCTCTCACCGCTTATGCCACGTCTTAGAATAATGAGTAAAATCGATTGCATTTATCCTTTTATCTTCTCTATAATACTTATTTGGATTCAGCAGTAAATCGATTTTATCTGTCTTCTTAGCTGTTATGAAGCCTTTTCATCGCAATAATAAGTTCACACCTCCTATAGTTAGTGAACTCCAATAGTACTAGTCCAGCATCATCCCTTACTGGAGGAAGATTGATTTGCTTCTCAGGCATGCAAGACGGTAAACTATAGTAGATGGGGTGTCGTCATACACTCTTAAGCGGAGATAGAAGGGCCTCTTTATTTTTTTGACGAAGTGGAGTTAGATACATGTACGACGGGCTCTTCCAGCCACTGAGTATTGGGCCACGCGAAGCAAGTAATCGTATCATTTTTGGTAGTCACACCACCAACCTCGCTCATCATCATCGGCTCAGCTCACAGCATGGGGACTACTATGCCACCAGGGCCGCAGGTGGCGCGGGGATAATTGTGTTGGAAGAGCATATTGTTCATCCTTCCGATCTGCCTTATGAAAGCGCGGTGCTGGGCTATCTGCCAGAAACAGCACAGGCCATAGCGACAGTGACCGCACAAATTCACGCTCATGGGACGTTAGCGCTAGTACAACTCAACCACAATGGACAGCAATCAACCAGCGACTATCATCAGCGGGAGTTGTGGGCACCATCTCCTGTGCCGAATGTGTCTTCGCGTGAAGTGCCCAAAGCTATGGAACTGGATGATATGCATGCCGTTATTGACGGCTTTGCTCAAGTGGCACGCTACGCGGCACAGGGGAAAGCCGATGGGGTGGAACTTCAGATCGCCGATAGTTCGCTCTTACGCCAGTTTCTTTCCCTTCTCACCAATCAGCGCACCGATCAGTATGGTGGCACACTGGAGAATCGCTTACGCTTTGTGCAGGAGACGATTGAAGCGGTCGATGCTGTGCTTGGAACTGATCGCATATTGGGATTGCGTTTCTGTGCAGATGAGCTTGCCCCCTGGGCAGGACTAACACCTGAGCAAAGTACAGAGATTGCTCGCATGCTGACCGGGACCGGGCGCATTGACTATATGACTATCACAATGGGGAGTATTTTTAGCACACAGATGTTCCCATTTCATGCATCAATGCATGTAGCTCCTGGCTATGCCGCTCATCTGGCAGCGGCAATCAGAGCTGCCGTCAATGTGCCTGTCTTCGCCGCAGGTCGCATTATGAATGCAGCACAGGCTGAACGTATACTCAAAGAAGAACAGGCCGATGGGGTGGAGCTTATTCGGACGCTGATCGCTGACCCTGATCTTCCACGCCTCTCGCGGGAGAATCAGGCTGACAGCGTGCGCCCCTGCATCGCCTGTAACCAGGGTTGTCAGGTACGCAGTATCGTCAATGCAACCATCAGCTGCACTGTCAATCCCGATGTGACGAACGCTCATCCTTTGTCACGTTCAATCAAAATAGAGCCAGCCACCAATGGTCAGACCCCATCAGTCTGGATCATTGGCGCAGGGCCTGCCGGACTCGAAGCTGCTCGCACGGCAGCATTACGCGGACGCAGCGTAGCTATTTACGAACGCGAGGAAATGCCAGGTGGGACGGCAGCCCTTGCGGCAAAAGGTCCGGGACGCAGCGAGCTTCAGCTCATTACCGATTACTTACAAGCAGAGCTTAAGCGTCTGGAGGTTCCCATCTACACAGGCGTTGAGGTAAGCGCAGAGATGGTACTAGAAGGCCATCCAACGACCGTGATTGTGGCGACAGGAGCGCAACCTGGTCCGGGGCTTCTCCCCGTCCCAGGCTATGACTTACCTCACGTCACGAACATCCGCGAAGTGCTCAGGGGAAAGCCGCTAGATGGACAGCATGTGCTGGTAATTGATGAAAGCGGCTCGCATGGGGTGCTCTCCGCCGTTGAGTTGCTGGCCGCACAGGGCAAGAGGGTCGAAGTCGTCAGCGAAGATTGGTATATAGGGCACGATCTGGCCTCTACCCACGATATTGTGCAGTGGATGCAGCGCATTCTCGCGCTTGGCGTGCTCCTTACTCCACATACGACGGTCACACGCATCGAGCCAGGGCAGGTAATTTTAACGGATCGTTTCGCAGAGGGCGAGCAGGTCCGTCCGGTCGATATCGTTGTGTTGGGAACCTATGAGCAGCCATCGCAGGATTTGTATTTTGCGCTCAAAGGTCGAGTTCCCCGCCTCTTCCGCATTGGCGATTGCGTCGCACCACGTCGCATTGAGCAGGCTATACTAGAGGGACGCCAGGTAGGCGCACAAATTTAAGAAGGGCAGGTATCATGGCAGGTCAATACCAGTATCTTTTCACACCCATTCGGATTGGACAAACGATCATTCCCAACCGTATTGTTTTTGCAGCCCACCTGACCAACCTTGCCGAAGATAATTTGCCTGGGCCACGTCTCACCGCCTATTATGCCGAGCGAGCCAGGGGCGGCTGCGGACTCATTATCACTGAAGAGCAATCGGTTCATGCCAGCGACTGGGCCTACCAAAAGCTGATTCATGGTTTTGATCCTCATGTCGTCCCGGCTTATCGTCGCCTGACGCGCGCGGTTCATGAACACGATACACGCATCTTCGCCCAACTCAATCATAATGGGATGCAGGCGAACAGTCTGTATTCGCACCGTCCTGTCATTGGCCCCTCACCCTTGCCCGATCCCATCCATCGCGAGATGTGCAAAGAGGCCGAACCCGAAGAGATTGCCGAAATCGTGCGTGGCTACGCCATCGTTGCTCGTCATGTGCGCGAAGGCGGCTTTGATGGAGCAGAGCTACAATCTTCGCATAGTTCGCTGATGCGTCAGTTCTTTTCGCCCTATTACAATCGACGCACCGATGATTACGGCGGCTCGCTTGCCAACCGCATGCGCTTTGCTCTTGAGGTGATCCAGGCCATTCGAGCAGAAGTTGGTCGTGACTTCACTCTGGGCATCCGGCTCTGTGGGGACGAACTGATCCCGGCAGGATTGACGCTTGACGAAGTGTGCGAAATTGCGAAACAGCTTGAGGCCACCGAACAACTTGATTTTATCAATACCAGCATCGGCGAATTCCACAATCTCTACATGGTTGAAGGCTCAATGCACACTCCACCCGGCTATCAACTTTTCGTCTCGGCAGGCATTCGCGAAGTGGTGAAGTTGCCCGTCTTCTGCACCGGACGCATCAAAGACCCCATCCAGGCTGAACGCATTCTACGCGAGGGGCTGGCTGATATGGTCGATGTTGTGCGCGGGCAGATCTGCGATCCAGCCTTTACGCGTAAAGCGCGAGAGGGGCATAGCGAAGAGATCCGTCTTTGCATCTCGTGCAACCAGTACTGCATTGGTCGTATGGGCCTCAACCTGAGCCTGGGCTGCATCCAGACGCCCGCCACGGGCAACGAACTCACATTTCCGCCCATCACAGTCACACGAGGTATAACGAAAGAGCGACTCCCTATGCTGATTGTCGTCGGTGGAGGACCAGCCGGGATGCAAGCAGCAAAAGTG
>DASTZT010000147.1:0-4781 GCA_035764225.1 Ktedonobacteraceae bacterium | reverse complement strand
GGAGCAGGGCACGCCCATTCTGGCAGCATCCCAGGAGCTTCCACCCTATCTGGCCGACCATCCTGAACGGATGAGCGGCTCTTGCCTCTGCCTGGACACCTTCCTCTGTGGCAACCTGGAAGGGGCCTCGAATGTTGATGTTCTGCGGTGTAGCCGTTTAAAAAATGCCGAACGCGATAGCGATCCTACGGCACTGGGATTGCGCTTCCACGCCAGCGTGCCCATCTATGCAGGCGATACACCTCTGGGCGTATTAAACGTTGCCAGCAAAGATTGGCGCGAACTGCAAGAGAAAGAGCTACAGTTGCTCCACATTATCAGCGACCAGATCGGGCTGGCGATCCAGCGTGCTCGCCTCTCCTCCGACCATACGCGAGCCGCGACCAGACTGGCCACCATCGAGGAACGCAACCGACTGGCCCGCGAGATTCACGATACATTGGCTCAGGGCTTGGCCGCCATCACGCTGCAACTCGAAACCGCTGACGCGCTCACCGCATCCCACCCCCAACGGGCGCAGGAGGCGATCCAGCGGGCATTACGCCTGGCTCGTAGCAATCTTGAAGAGGCGCGGCGATCCGTGATGGATCTGCGTGCAGCTCCTTTGCAGCAGCATACCCTCCCTGAAGCACTGGCAGCACTGGTCGCGCGCGAGAATCAGCAGTCTGAACCTGCTCTATCCATTGGTTATATTTGTGAGCCGACGCAGGATTTTCCCTCGCTACCCGCGCGGATCGAAGCCGGGCTTTATCGTATCGCCCAGGAGGCGCTCTCTAATGCCAGCAAGCATGCAGCAGCGCCGCATATTGAAGTTACGTTGCAGGCGGAGGAGCAATGGATACGCCTTGTAGTGCAAGATAACGGACAGGGCTTCGATCCCACGCAGGTCTCGCAGCAGAGCAATTTAGAACATTTTGGGCTGATCGGGATGGGGGAACGCGTCAAGCTGCTGGGCGGCTGCATCCGCATTCAAAGTGAGCCGGGAACAGGTACTTGCATTGATGTCTCAGTCCCCTATTAGTTTGTTCGCATCAGCATCGATAAGCACACGCTAAAGAAGGAAAGAAAGGCGAAGCTATGGTACGCATCTTGCTCGCCGACGATCACCCGATTGTGCGCGAAGGTCTGCGCAATTTGTTGGAGACTCAGCCCGATTTCGAGGTGATTGCGGAATGTGCCAATGGTGAAGAAGCAGTACGCATGGTCACAAAGCTCCACCCGGATATTCTGTTGCTCGATCTTGAAATGCCGATTATGGATGGCGTTGAAACTATTCGCCGTCTGAGCCAGCAGCCAGGCGTGCCCCGCATTATCGTTTTTACCGCTTTTGACGACGACGAACGCATTATTCACGCCATTCAGGCTGGGGCAAACGGCTATCTACTCAAGGACGCCCGGCGTGAAGAGATCTTCAAAGCCATTCATGTCGCCATGAGCGGCGGCTCACTGCTACAACCAGTGGTGGCATCGAAACTATTACAGCATGTTGGTCAACAACAGCAGAGGGGTACGATTATCAGATCGGCCATGCCAATGCCGCAGGTGGAGGAACTAACCGAGCGAGAGCTGGAAGTATTGCGGCTCCTGGCTCAGGGCATGCCCAACAAAGAGATCGCAGCCCATCTTATTATCAGCGAACGCACCGCCAAATTTCACGTCAGTTCCATCATGGGCAAGCTGGGGGCAACCAACCGGACGGAAGCGGTTTCCCTGGCAGCTCAACGCGGCCTGATTACCCTGCACACGTAACCTGCGTGATTGCCCTCAGTCCTAGCCAGAGGCTTTACTATCGTGGTTGATACAGCCACCACCATAGTAAGACTTTTAGGCTAATTTCTTTGTTAGAACGTGGAACTAGAAATGATCTGATATACAATAACATAGATGTCTGTAGACACATCTATAACATCATCGGTAAGAATTAGCGTGAAGCCAGAAGGGCAGCAGCCCGTAGCTCCAACGCACACATTTTCGGGATAACAGGATGATAAACCCGCGCTTATCTGCTGCCATCTTTGTACTTTTGCTCATCGCGCTATTATCAGCGATGGGGATTGGCGCTGCGATGTGGATAGGGCCTGAAATAACGCATGGGACAGGTGTAGCACATAACGATGGCCAGATTATATCAATAGGCCCAAACATGGATTTTACACTGCTCACGGCCACAGGACAGAAGGTGCATTTTCAATGCAGCGGTCGCTGTCGTGGAGCACTTCACCATATGCAGCGCCATCTCACGGAAAAGGCGCACACCGATGTCTATTACAAGCAAGATGCCAACCAAAACTTGATCGCAATAGACGTAGACTAGACAAAACAACAGGCAGTACGCATGGATTACGTGTGTATCCAACGATGTAAATCGTTTAATATGCAACTACTCCTTGTTGGTAGTAAGGAAACTTATGACGACTAGCAGGCAAGATCGAGCAACAGACCCCATACAACAACAGAATAGCAAGCCATATCTCGACAGGGCCGATATTGTCATTATAGGCAATGGTATCGCAGGGCTTACGTCTGCCATCGAGGCTCGTAGTCTCGCGCCCGATAAGCGGATTGTGATGATTACCGATCAGACCCATCCCACGATCAATACGCCCGCGCTGAAACAATTCGCGATAGGGAAACTGGTGCGCGAGCAACTGCTAGCCTATCCGGCAGGGACAGAGCGGGCCGAGCGTATTCATGTCGTGACAGGCCATGTCGAGGAGATCCATGCCAATAGCAAATATGTTACCTTAAGCGGCAATCGCGGTTTTGGTTACGACTCCTTGCTCCTCGCTACCGGCAGTTCCCCAATGGGGCTGTCAGACAGTATGCCCGGACGCAACTTCGACGGCGTGCTCACGCTTCATCGTCTGCGCGATTACCTGGATTTCCGTCGTCGTTTGCCCGAAGTCAGCGATGCCGTTGTGATTGGCGGCGGCGTTCATGCCATCGAAACGGTGATGAATCTGCTTTTCTGGGGCATTCACGTCCACTGGCTGATTCGCAGCGCCAACTTTATGCCGCGTGTCCTTGATGAAATATCCTCCGAGATGGTGTTAGATCGGATACGGCGCGCGGGCGTGAGCGTCTATACCGAAACAGAGGTGGTTGGCATCGTGGGACGCATTGCGGCTGTCTCCGGCGTCATCACTAATCGTCAGGAAATGATCCCCTGTCAGATGGTTCTGACTTGCACAGGCGTACAGCCCGTGACCTGGCTGGCAGATCGTTGTAGCGTGCCCATTCGCACCAAACGCGGCATTATCGTTGATGACAAACTGCGCACCAGCGTACGCGATATTTACGCTGCCGGTGACGCCGCCGCGCTCAAAAATCCACAGACGGGCAACTATGAGCCACGAGCACTCTGGTACGCCGCCGTTTCACAGGGACGGATCGCCGGAGCCATGCTGACCGGCCATAAAGAACTGGCCGATCAACCATTTGGCGCTCCCTGGCAGGCTACCCACCTGGGCGAGCTTTTCATGCTTTCCGTCGGCGATCCCATGAGCCAGAACGCCAATGTTACGACGCTCACAGATACAGGTCAGGGCGGCTATCGGCGTATGACCATCGCTGAAGATCGGCTGATTGGCTATCTCTCGCTGGGCATGTCTCAGCCCGATAGCCTCGCGATTAAACGCATTATCGACGAGGGCTATTCCGTTCGCAATATCACCAAAGCCCTGTTGAAGGGCAAATTTGACGCGCGTCAGTATCTCTCACAGATGCGCTCACGCGTGGCCGAGAACATGTTTAGTTCTGGCAAAGTCCCGGCGGTCTCACCGGTACCGGAATGGGAGCAGACGCCGCTACAACCATCCACCAGAGTATTGCCTTCTACGCCGACAACGGGACAGACTCCGAGGCCCGCCGCCAGACAGGAGGCATCTATAGGAGCGCAGGCATGGGACAATAGTCCAGCGGTCGCCGCAGAAATTAGCCCCTTTTCGGGTAATTTGCCCACGATTCAGCCCGGCAGAGCCGAAGGGACGTTCACCGGAGCGGTTCCGGCCATCCCCCCGGTTCAGGTTGAAGAGGTTAATCCTTTCTCAGGCAATCTGCCTGCCATCGCAGAGCAGGAGGCTGCCTATCAGTCGGAGCTGAGGCCCTTCCCCGCGCAGCAAAGCATCTCGCGCAATTTGTGGTCCTATGGGGAGGCGACAAAGGCGCAAAATAAAGAGCGAGCGCCCAAAAACCTGTGGTCCTATAACAAGCCAGAAAAAACATATTGAGGAAAAAGGAGGAGATACTATGCTTAAAATGCTCAAGCTCCAACCTGTCCTTTTGCATAAAACAGGTTCCCAGGTAGCTCAAGAACTGCGTGCATGTATTGGTTGCAATGAATGCTTGCTAGCCTGTCCAGCTTTAAGCGAGCCGGTCACTATTGACGTGCTCAATCGCGAAACGATCTCAGGCACAATCTCTGCTCCGGTAGCGCGTTTCGCACAGGCATGTTATCAATGTGGGGCCTGCGTCTCACCCTGCCCGGTTGGTCTCCATCGGGATGCGATGGTGATGTGGCTCAAGGTACGCCTGCTTAGAATAGGTGAGGAGGAAACACAATGAAAGCAAGCTCAGAAAAAGGCTACTCGCTGTTCTTCATCGAGTGGAGCAGCTCACGGCTGGCTAGCATTGCTGCCATCATTGTGCTGATTGCTGTAGGGATCGCAATTTTCGTCTGGGATGTTCGCTTCAGTGGCGATGCATCGCCCGACAGCGTGGCAGGTTACGGCTTTGCCATTAGCGGCACCTTTTTTATGTTACTGGCAGCCGTCCGGTATGGC
>DASTZT010000146.1:0-3334 GCA_035764225.1 Ktedonobacteraceae bacterium | reverse complement strand
CAGTCCGAGTAGCATACGGATCGTCGTTGTTTTACCTGAACCGTTAGGTCCAAGAAAGCCAAAAACATCTCCTCGCATAACTTGTAGGTGTAGATCATTGACTGCCACCAGATTGCCGAAGGCTTTCGTGAGCCTGCTGGTACTGATAACAGTGGTATTATCATATTCGGGTAATGTACCGTTCACCACCGTCTCCTTATGATTTATAACATATTTTTTGTTGCTGCTCCCAGATGTACTACGGCTTACAGCGTAGGAGGTTATATATGTCTGCCTAGTATAGTATATCTGTCTTCTGACGACTATCCCCAGATTTTTGGGCATGTTTTCTAAAGTTACTGTCGATAGCTCGAAACGCTTGAGTGGTCAGCTCTGGGGAAATGCCGGGCCAGGTAATATTTCTCGTAGGTATGATTGGATGCCTTTTTGCTGGTTCCAGTTGCGCGGATAGCCCAGAGAAACCTCCTCAAAGCGTACTCCATCCAGGTAATCAGTTCCCCGCACATGAATATGACCGTAGATTACCGCGAGCGTGGGGAAGCGGGTATGCCAATTCTCTGTACGCGTAGTGCCGCACCAGATCGAGAAACGAGGAATGGTATAGACGCGCACAAACTTCTGATGCAAGGGAAAATGATTGATTAAAATGTATGGCAGAGATTGTGATGCCTCCTCAAGACGCTGCTCGGTGTAGCTGCAACGGGCATGGCACCAGGCTGCTCGCGAAGGATAGGGGTCTGGATGGAGCAGAAACTCATCGGTGCATAGCACGTCTGTTTCTTCGGCCCATGCTACTGCTTGCTCCGCTGAAACATGGGCAGGCCGGAAGCTGTAATCGTAGAGAAGAAACAAGGGAGCCAGCATTGCCTTTTTCCCTTCTCCTTCCCACACAACATAAGGATCTTCAGGCGTGAGCACACCATAACTACGGCAAATGGCAACAAGCTGGCGGTACTTCTCTTCCCCCCGAAGCTGCTCCTCTGCCGAAAGTGGTATGGTCCACAGATCATGATTGCCCGGCACCCAGAGAACCTGGGCAAATCTCCTCGTCAAGATAGCAAGGGCGAAACGGAGATGTTCCGCTGTCTCGCCGATATCTCCCGCCACAATAAGCCAGTCTTTAGGATAGAAGGGCATATCTGCTAACGCCAGTTGATTAATTTTGCTTCCTAGATGTAAGTCACTGATAGCATAGAGTTTCATCGTATATACATAAGGCCGTTTCCTGTTGAGAATGGCTGCTTCCTTCCAGATATATGTAAGATCATATCACACTCTTGCTGTGAGCTGGTTATCTGCATGCAAGAGCATTCCCTCACAGCAAGCATCTTATCAAGCAATGTATACTACTATATAATAGCTGCTGAGATAGACGTTTCATATTGTTTTTGACAAGCTGAGGGGATTTATTCATGGATGCTGCTATGCTCAATGGTCCACAAGGATGTGTCGTACTCGGAGCTGCTCCCCTGACGGTGGGTCGTGCTCAGGATAATCAACTGGTGTTACATGATGCGAAAGTATCTGCTCATCATACTGAGATACGCCTGGAAGGACAGAGGCATAGCATTATTGATCTAGAGAGCACGAACGGCACGTTTATCAATGAGCGACGGCTTGAACCCAACAGGCCGTATCGACTGCATCACCTGGATATGATCCGTATCGGGGGTGCAGTCTTTGTCTATGAAGTAGGTGGGGCTGTGGCCAACGCGTCTCCTCGCTATGCGGCACAGCCTGTTGACGAAGATGCTAGCCGTCAGTCTACGATCACCGCTCCGTTTACCCCTATTCCGGCCTCTCGTGTGGAAGTAATGCAGAACTATCGGGCCTATCAGCAAAAGCCTGCATTCTCAGCATATCGACGACCACAACGAACTCTGCACACGCCCCCTCCCGGTGGTCTAGCCGCAATGTCGAACAATGCGGCTCCTGCGCAAACTTCACGGAAAGGCTGGCAAAAACCAGGGGTAACTTTGGCCGTTGCTGGAGGTATTGTCTTATGCGGATTGGTCGGTTTTGGCTTGCTCGGCTTCGCTGTCTTTGACGCGATTTCTGGCCCATCGAGTACGCTCAACACCTATTGCGATGCGCTCAAAAATCAGCATTACCAGACGGCGTATCAGCAATTAGATAGTAATTCTCAGCATAAGTTTAGTTTATCGGACTTTATGCGTTATGTGACCGATGATAATGGCCCTGACCACGTTACCAATTGTGTGGTGAGCAATGTGGGCGATGCCAACTCGCGAGGAAGCGGCACGATAAGTTACACCTATACCGATGGAGGAACGAAGTCGATTAGCTATACGCTGAGCGATGAGGGGGATAGCTGGCGGATTACGAATGTTGTAGCTTCGACGCCTGATATAACGCTGAACGTTTACTGTGACGCGCTGGACAAGCGAGATTATCCGACCGCCTACAGCCAGTTCTCGACCGAGTTTAAAAGTGCGTTGAGCGAGTCCGAGTTTGCGCACAGGTTTAGCAGTGCAGGCATCACTAGCTGCAAAGCCTCAAATGTGCAGAGAGATGGCCCAATAGCTCTATCCGCCATCACCTATGGCGACACGAAGGGCAATACGATCATTTTCAATGCTCATCTGATTAATGAAAATGGCGTATGGAAGATTGATACGCAGCAGCCGTAGATAGGTGATACAAGACGCTCGTGTATCACCTATTCTGTTGCGCTACAGCATAGGTATCTTCACCCCAAGTTCTTTCGCGCACTCAATGGCCTCATCATAGCCAGCGTCAACGTGGCGCATCACGCCTGTGCCGGGATCATTGGTCAGCACGCGCACAAGCCGTTCCGCCGCTGCTGGCGTGCCATCGGCCACGATGACCTGACCGGCATGAATGGAATAGCCGATGCCCACGCCTCCGCCATGATGGATCGAAACCCAGGTCGCTCCCGATGCGGTATTGAGCAGGGCGTTCAGTAAGGGCCAGTCAGCAATAGCGTCGCTCCCATCGCGCATTGCTTCCGTCTCGCGATAGGGCGAGGCGACCGAACCGCTATCCAGATGATCCCGTCCAATCACAATCGGAGCTTTGACGATCCCTTTGGCGACGAGTTCGTTAAACGCCAGGCCAGCCTTATCGCGCTGTCCATAGCCCAGCCAGCAGATACGCGCGGGCAAGCCCTGGAACTGGATCTTTTGCCGTGCCAGCGTGAGCCAGCGTTTTAACGTTACATCCTCTGGGAAGAGTTCAAGCAGTGCCTCATCGGTACGATAGATATCCTCAGGATCGCCAGAGAGTGCGACCCAGCGGAATGGTCCCTTGCCACGACAGAACAGAGGGCGAATGTAGGCCGGAACGAAGCCGG
>DASTZT010000145.1:0-3791 GCA_035764225.1 Ktedonobacteraceae bacterium | reverse complement strand
CGCAGGTGCTGGTTGCGGCTGCACAGGTACTGGAGGCACAAATTTCGCGGGACTCTGTGCAGGAAGGTCCAGGGTATCCAGGCGTTCCATCTCGTCAAGATAGCTCTCGCGCATCCTTTGTGCATCCATCGGCTGAGACGCTATCTCAGGCGAGACGGGAGGAAGCGGTGTGGCCTGACGGGGAGCGAATGTTTCGAGAGCAGGATTATGTGGCTGAGCCGTCGGCTCCTTCGCTGGATTTAGCGTGCTCGCATGAGCTGAAGGCGGCACTTCCATTAATTGGGTTGGACGATCCTCTACAGGTGCTTCCTCTAACTGCTCTTCTGTGATCTCTTCGACAGAGGCGGCGGCTAATTGCGAGGTTGGAAATTTCTCAATGGTCTCTTCGTCTGTTAGCGAGAGCTTTTTCACCAGCGCCGGAGTTTCCGGCACAGCTATCATGGAGATGGTTTCTTTTTGTTCCCATACTTTCACACGCAATTCATGCATCGTGGAGAGAGCTTTCTCTACGTGTTCTTTTCCTAACAACCTGGTTGGGGTATCAGATAGATCGGCAACGTCCTGCGGAGGCTGCTCTTTTTCGGGCGTGTTAACCCAATCCGGCAATTCATCCCTGACCGCATGCTGTGCAAGACGCGAAGGAGGCTGTTGAGCTATCTGCTCTCGAATCGCAGGCTGTTCTGGCTCGACTGGCGCAGGAGCAGGCAATACCGCCGGTGGCACAGATGACGCGAGGGACTCTTTTTTCGCAGCTAACGATTGAGGGCTAAAAGGATGCGAAGCAACTAACATCCCGCAGTTGTTGCAAAAGCGCGCATCTTCTTTTAGCAGGGCCTTCCCACAGTGTGAACAGAGTACCGCCACAAAAACATCTCCTACAGGTAGAGCACACAGATGTCCCTTACAATAGCTGAGAAGCCCCCTGTAGTCAAGTAATAAACCGTGCAGTAGTACATATAGCTATTTGATGCCACATATAATAGCCTTTGTGAGCAAAGTTGCTCACAAAGGAATCTTACTTCAACGTCAGCAAGGCTTCACGTTCCGCAGGCGACTGAAAGACCTGCTGATTTTTGACAATATCAACGAGCTTTTTGCGCCCCTTAGGGCTACCGATCATCAAGACGCCAACCAGCTTATTGTCACGAAAGAAGAGCTTGCGATAGTTCTCGTTGCCCTTTTCACCGGGTTCGCGCAGGGCGATATTTTCCAGTTCGGGGTTATTCGACTCAGCCGTACCAACCACCGCGATATTGACATCGAATAACGGGCTGGTATAGGTTGGAACGTCCAGGTAGGGTTCATGACCACCGGCCATATTGATCGCAACCAGGCGACCATGCGCCATCGCGTTATCCCAGGTGCCCATCGTATGATGGCGATTAATCGTCGGGTCGAAGAACTCGGCCACGTCACCTGCCGCATAAACGCCTGGCACGTTGGTTTCCAGATACTCATTCACCACGACACCATCGCGTACTTCCACAGGCGTACCCGCGAGAATCTGCGTATTGAGCGTGATGCCCAGTCCTACACCCAGCATATCGGTCTGGATCTCGCGCCCCTTTTTCGTTTTAACGGCACACACCAGCCCATTTTTGGTCACAACCGATTCGATCTCATCTCCATGAACGACCTCGACGCCAAACTTTTTGGCGATATTGTCTACAACTTCACCGCCCTCAGGATCGAGCGAGCTGCGTAGCCAGTAAGGGCCGCGCATCAACCAGGTGGTATTGAGCTTACGCACCGCAAAGCCATCACAAAGCTCATACGAAATAAAGCTTCCGCCATAAGCAAGGGCGGTACGGGACTCCAGCATTTTGGCGATGATGGTTTTTGTATCGTCCAGCGTGACAAAGTTGTAAATATTGCTAGCTTCGGCTGCCCCCGGTACGCGCAACGGGTTGGCCCACCCGCCACTTGCCACGAGCAGCGCATCATATGGTAGATGTAGCCCCGTATCGGTTGTAACCACGCGTTCGTCAGTATCGATGCCCGTGACCAGAGTTTCCGTGATGAGCTTGATATTGCGCTGTTCGTGCCATGCCAGATCACGAATCATCACCTTCTGTTCAAGCAGCACCCCTTGCAGGAAGCGCGGCAGCGAAACACGGTTGTAGAGCGGATACGGCTCGTTGGTGAGCAGAGCAATATGGCAATTTGGATCGTTTTTGCGCAATACCTCTGCTGCACTGGTGCCCGCAACGCCATTACCAATGATCACATAGCTTCTCTCATGCGTTGCCAAATCAATACTCCTCTTTTTGAGTTTAGCAAATCTTAGCACAGTTTTAGGAAGAACGCTATATGCCCTTCCCAAGCAAAATTTCAGCAAAGCTGTTCTGCTAACTGCTAAAGCAGTGGCAAAAAAATAAAACAGATGATCCGATACATTAGAAGTATGGATGAGATTCTCTGCCTATCTCTCTATCAAACAATCAGCACCAGGTTTCTCATCCCTTTGATCGTAACTCTGACTATTGTCTTTTGACTGATGAGATCAAGAAAGGATTTTCTGTGAAAAAATGCAACGGATCAGTGCTGATTTCTCTGCTAGCGTGCGCATTACTGGCGATGGTTGCGGCTACGCCATTGCATGTTAGCGCAGCTACGACACCCGCTATGGGAGTCCACGCGGCCAAAACAAAGCCGATGAAGCGAGTTCAGCCTGCTGCCAGCAATCTGCTCTATCACGGCGGCCCAGTGGTGGGAAGCACCACCCACACCTTCGCCATTTTCTGGGAACCCGTCGGCACATTCGTGAGTCCAACCTACAATAGCCTGATTACGCGCTACTTCCATGATATCGGTGGCTCTAAGCTCTATCATAACGATATCCAGTATCGGGATAGCGGCGGCCACTTTGCCAAAAATTCAGTGTTCTCCGGTACGTTTGTAGATACGGCCCCTTATCCTGCCAACCCGCTCTCAGATACACAGATACAGGCAGAAGTTTCCCATGCAAAGTCCGTTAACGGCTGGACCTCAAGCATCGATAGCGCCTTCTTTGTCTTCACAGCGAGGAACGAGAACATCTGCCTCACTCCCTCCCTTTGCAGCTTTACGGCATTCTGCGGCTATCACAACTTCTTCGGTTCCGGCACAATTTACGTCGTGTTACCCTATACGGGAACCAGCCTGGCCGGTTGCGGAACACCTGCCACCCCCAATCATGACATTGATGCCGATAGCACCATCAACATCACTTCTCACGAGCAGAACGAGTCTGCAACCGATCCATTTCTCAGTGCTTGGTTTGACCTGACGGGCAATGAAATCGGTGACAGATGTAACTTTGTGTTCGGTCGCATACTCGCGAGTGGCGGCGATGTCGTTTTTAACGGCCATCCCTACATTGTGCAGAAAGAATGGGATAACACCAAAAGCCGCTGTGTCCTCGCTGGACCCTAAATCCCGATAGCATTGGGACTTTTTTCTCATCTACAAAAACACAAGCCAGACTATGAAGACCATCCATAGTCTGGCTTGTGTATATGCATGATATGAGCATGGACGCACGAAAATAAAACGAAGAATTCCTGTACACTAACACTATCAATGAAATTCCCTGGCTCTCTCTCAAAGAGCACAAGGTTTTTCATTCCGTCTATCGTACCCTTATCCTTTATCGATCATTTACTCACGACGGTGTGAAGAAAGGATTCTTCATGAAAAAAGGCAGCGGATTCCTGCTCATTCCTCTTTTAGCGTTCGTTCTCTTGCTGGTGGCTCTGGCCGGGCCATTACCTGCCAGCGCCACATCCATTGCTTCCAGTCGGACTCATCTG
>DASTZT010000144.1:0-3764 GCA_035764225.1 Ktedonobacteraceae bacterium | reverse complement strand
CGCACTTCAATCTCTTCCAGCTCGATACGATAGCCGCGTAGCTTCACTTGGTGATCCTGACGGCCCAGGTATTCGATATTGCCATCAGCCAGATAGCGAGCCACATCGCCAGTAAAATAGAGCCGTGAATCTGCCGTCTGACTGAATGGATCAGGAATAAAACGCTCGGCGGTCAGCGCTGGTAGATGGAGATACCCCTGAGCCAGACCTGCTCCCCCAATATAAAGCTGTCCTGATACACCTATCGGCACAGGATAGAAGTACTCATCAAGCACATAAATGGTTGTGTTAGCAATCGGGTGCCCTATCGATACCCGTTGCTCAGTATTTTTGATCTCAGCGATAGTTGACCAGATCGTTGTCTCGGTCGGGCCGTACATATTCCAGAGCTGCGAGCTGCGAGTTTGAAGCTGCTGCGCCAGTTCCAGCGACAATGCCTCACCGCCACAAAGGATGCGCAAGCCTGACTTCCCCTGCCAACCAGCCAGAAGCAGCATGCGCCAGGTTGCCGGGGTCGCCTGCATGATAGTCGCCTGGCTTTTTGTCAGGATTTCCCTCAGCGCAACGCCATCGGATGCCTCGCGCCTGGATACGAGCTGGATACAGGCTCCAACTGTCAACGGTATCAGCAATTCCAGAGCCGCGATATCAAAGGAGAATGAAGTCACAGCCAGGATTACGTCATTCACGCTGAAACCTGGCTTCTGCTGCATGCTGAGGCAGAAATTACTCAATGCAGCATGAGAAATGATTGTTCCTTTAGGGCGACCTGTAGAGCCTGATGTATAAATTACATACGCTTCCTGCTGGGAAGAAACAACCGTTTTGAGCATCTTTATGTCTATCTCAGGGCTTGCTGTTTGCTCCTCGTCAAGACAATATATTTCGATGGAGGGAGCAAGTTCGCTCAACCAGGATGCCAGGCTCTTCTGGCTCAAAAGCAAGGAGAGGCCCGCATCGGCAATCATAAAGGACAGTCGATCAGCAGGATAATCGGGATCGAAGGGAACATAGGTGCCTCCCGCTTTGAGCACGCCTAGCAAGCTCACAAGCAACTCAGGTGAGCGCTCCAGGCAAATGCCCACGCGCGCCCCTGGCCCTATTCCCTTTGCATGCAAAGCATAAGCTAGGGAATCGACACGCTGAGCAAGTTCGCCATAGGTAAGCTGCTGCGTTCCAGAAAGAAGCGCAAAAGCGTCGGGAGTAGATCTTACCTGTGACTCAAAAAGTTGGTGGATATATGGCAGATCTCCATAGGTCTCCTGGCTGGCATTCCAGCTATGAATAATCTGCTCATGCTCGCTCTCAGAGAGGAGAGGCAGATGCGAAATGAGCTGACCGGGCTGAGCTAGAATACCCTCCAAAAGCACCTGGAAGTGGTCACTCCAGCGCTCGATAGTAACACAATCAAACAGGTCTGTTTTATATTCCCAGCAGGCTATCAGTTCTTCATTAACCTCTTCCAGCAGTAAACTCAAATCGAAACGCGCTGTGGCTCGCTCCACCTCTAAAACTTCTACCTGGAGATCAGGGAGTAGCAGCTGCTCAGATGGAGTATTTTGGAGGACAATCAATGTCTGGAAAAGCGGGGAGCGACTGAGATCTCGCTCCGGCTGCAACGCCTCAACCAGTTTCTCAAACGGCAAATCCTGATGAGCATAAGCGCCGAGCGCAGCTTCGCGCACACGCTCTAGCACCTGACGGAAACTGGGTCGTCCAGACAGATCAGTGCGTAAGACCAGCGTGTTGACAAAGAAGCCGATCAGATTTTCCACCTCTACCTGAGTCCGATTGGCGACTAACGTACCTACCGTGATATCATCCTGCCCACTGTAGCGTGCCAGCAGCACCTGGAACGCCGCTGCCAACAGCATAAACAGGGTTACCCCTTCCCGCTGGCTCAGTTGGCGCAGTTGTCCCACCAATTCAGCAGGAAGTGGCCTGCGATATCTGGCCCCGCGATCACTCTGAATAGCTGGTCGAGGGCGATCTGTTGGCAATTCGAGCGGCATCACCCCCGAAAGTTGACTGGTCCAGTAGTCAAGCTGTTTTTGTAGTTCCGGGCTTTGCAACCAGTCCTGTTGCCAGAATGCATAGTCGGCATACTGGATAGGTAGCGCGGGCAAGTTTACCTCGGTTTCTCCAACCAGCGCGGTATAGAGCCGGGCCACTTCTTTTATGAGCACATTATTAGACCAGGCATCGGAAATCATGTGATGTAGAGTAAGTGACAAGAGATATTCCTGCTCGTCCAGACGTACGAGGAGAGCTCGCATCAACGGTCCCTCTTCTAGATTGAAGGGCCGTTGCCACTCTTCTTGCAAAAGTTGCTGTGCTAGATATTCACGCTCTGTCCTGGGATGTCCGATAAGATCTTGCTGGCACCAGGAGGGCGGTAAAGCGCGATGAATACACTGGAATGGCACCCCATCGCTGCTAGAAAAGGTCGTGCGTAAGCTTTCATGCCGCTCAATCAAAAGGTTAAGACTTTTATGCAGGGCTTGTACTTGCAAGTGACCACGCAAACGTACAGCAGCCGGTAGATGGTATGCCACGCTTCCCGGCTCCAGTTGTTCAAGGAACCAGAGCCGCTGTTGAGACGATGATAACGGCAACCGGGCTGGCCGCGCTCGCGCTAGCAGAGGCAGTTCTGTTCGAACCAGTTGCACACCTGACGCTCGCTCAATCTGTCTGGCAAATGCCGCGAGAGCGGGAGCTTCAAATAAACTGCGAAGCGGCATGTCAACGGCAAACGTTGCGCGCACACGCGCTATCAATTGCGTGGCAAGCAGGGAGTGTCCTCCCGATTCAAAAAAGTTAGCTTCTCTACCTATAGAATCGCGCTGAAGAATGGCAGCCCATAAGGAGGCCAAGAGTTCCTCAATCTGACCTTGAGGTTGTTCATCAGTTTCCGTGTCAGGAGATATACTGGAAGCAAGCCCGGAGAGCGTGCGACGATCCACTTTGCCATTGAGGGTCAAAGGCATCTGCTCCACCCACACCAGCCGCTCTGGCACCAGATACCCCGGCAGTCGCTTCCTTAGCCTCCGCTTGAGCTCCTGCTCCCCTAGTTCTCGTCCCCCCTGGCTCACCACATACCCCACCAACCGCTTCTCTTCGCCTTCTCCCTCCACCACCACCACTGCCTGCGCGATCTCCTCCTGCCGCTCCAACTCCCCCTCGATCTCCCCCACCTCGATGCGATATCCCCTCACCTTCACCTGCCCATCTCGCCTGCCCACATACTCCAATTTCCCTGCTTCCCCTCCTTCATCTCGCACCCATCTCACCAAGTCTCCCGTCCCATATCGTCGGCTTCCCTCCTCTCGACCATAGCCCTCCGGCACAAACCGCTCCGCCGTCTGCCCCGCTGCGGCCCAATACCCCATCCCCACGCTCTCTCCTGCGATCCACAACTCGCCCACCACTCCCACCGGCACCGGCTCCCCCTGCTCATCGAGCACATACACCCGCGTGTTGCCTATCGGCTTGCCGATCCGCACCGGCTGCCCCTCCTCGATGCGCTCCACCACCGACCAGATCGTCGTCTCCGTCGGCCCATACAGGTTCCACAGTTCTTTCCCTTTGCCCACCAACTGCTGTGCCAACTCCGCTGGCAACGCTTCTCCTCCGCACAACAACCGCACGCCCGCTTTGCCTTGCCAGCCCGCTTGCAAGAGCAAGCGCCAGGTCTGCGGCGTCCCCTGCATCACCGTTGCTTCCCGCTCCTCCAGCGCTCGCAATAACGCCTCGCCGTCGCGGGC
>DASTZT010000143.1:0-14938 GCA_035764225.1 Ktedonobacteraceae bacterium | reverse complement strand
CTGGGGAGCCGGAATTATCTCGCTCGTTTTGTTCCTGACGGTGGCTCGTGGCTCTCTATAGCTTCTGTGTCCCGATCTAAGGAACGATAGTTTTTAGTCCTTTGTTCCCTGGATGGGGAAGGTCGTTACAACTCTTGTGCTTGTTTCGTTCTATCAATGTAAAGATGCCTCTGTTTGTAGTGGGGTCTTTTATGGGTGGTATGACTACTCACGTTTTTATCAGTTACTTCTTACTAGAAGGAAGGGACCGAAGTTGAAGAACCCTGTTGTTTTCTATGGGGCGATTGTTGTCGCCATTCTATCGCTTGCTCTGGCTGTCTATTATGTTATCCCCGGTTATAGTCATATCCTGGTCAGCGGAAACCCGACTGCCATGCATCTGAAGCATGTGCTTTTGTTCGCAGGAATAGCTGTGCTTGGCGTTATTGCCGCCCTGGTGACACGCCCGAAAGCGAAAGCTGTCGCAAGCTAAGAGATGGTCTTGAAGACCGGCAGAGGATTCTTTTCGGAATCCTCTGCTTATTGCAAAGCCTGCCCAACGATTTGCCCATATCCCCGCAAAAATTCATCTGCGGCCATGATTTTTTTTCCCTCCAATTGTAATTGCTTCACTTCTAGTAAACCATCACCTGTCACAACGACAAGCGTCTTGTGGTCGGCTTCTGCTCGTATCTTCACCGTGCCAGGAACGGTCGATGCGTCGCCTTGTTGTAGGAGCACCTGCGCCTCCACAATTTTCAAAAGCTTCCCTTTCCAGTGCGTGTAGCTGCCAGGCCAGGGGATATAGGCCCGGATCTGGCGGGCAATAGCCAGCGCCGACTTGTCCCAGCGAATCTCGCCATCTTCTTTACGCAGCATGCGCGTATGTGATGCCTGCTGCGCATCCTGTGGTGTTGGCGTGATCGTTCCCGCGACCCACAAGGGCAATGCTTCGAGCAGGGCCTGAGCGCCCAGATGGGCTAGTTTTTCGGTCAGGCTGCCGGTGGTCTCGTCAGCGGCGATGGGGATATGGCGACTGAGCAACACGGGTCCGGTATCGATGCCCGCATCAAGCAGCATGATGCTCACGCCCGTTTCCGCGTCACCTTGTAAGATCGCTGTGCTGATGGGGTCCGCGCCGCGATATTTTGGCAAGAGCGAGGCGTGAATATTCAGGGTGCCATAGCTCGGCTGGTCAAGCACTACCTGGGGCAAAATTTGCCCAAAGGCTGCGACGATATAGAGGTCGGCGCGATAGGCCGCCAGCGCCTCGCTATTTTCTAGTTTTTTGAAGGAGCCTGGTTGCCAGACTGGAATATTGTGTGCCAGCGCGACTTTTTTGACTGGCGAAAAAATAATCTCGCGCCCGCGTCCTGTCGGCTTGTCGGGTCGTGTGATGACGGTAACGATCTCATAGCCTTGCGGCAAAAGCTCTCCTGGAGCTGATCGTGCGATCAATGCTTCGAGGGCCGGAACCGCAAATTGTGGCGTGCCCATATAGATAAGACGTAGCAAGCTTCTTCTCCCTACTTTTCTTTTGATCCCGTTGGTTGGTATCTAATAGTAGCATATTCGGCCCATCTTATCATCCCGATTCACCTATGTTATACTTGCAGGTATCTTGAGTCCGAACAGTGTCTTTACAGTCATGGAGCGATATGAGGCAATTGCTATGGAATACCCACGAATTTTCTCCTGCGGAACCCGCGATGCAACATGCATCCCCGTTTGTATTTGGTGTCAGCGCAACCATACCTCCACCGACTGACCTTCCGACCATTATGCCGCGTGCCGATGAGGTCAATACGATTTTACGTATGCTCAACGATGCCTGGACCAGCGCTGTGATGCTGATAGGAACCCCTGGCGTGGGCAAGTCAACGTTGGCGGCATTGCTGTATCAGCGCCTCTTGCAGGCAAAGCAGGCGGCTCTACCAGCTCCGTCCCATCTGCTCTGGTTGACCCTCGATACCTATACCACCGTTGCTGATATGGTTGCTGCCATCCTCAATGGGCTTGGTGTAAAAGATCCTGGCTTCTTTCAGATGAAGTCTGAGCAGCAGCTTGCTCTATTGCAGCAGACATTGCGCAATCCGCAGATGAGTGCTCTGGTGATCCTGGATCAGTTTGAACTTTTGCTGCATGCTGAGACGCATCCAAGCGTGGTCGAACAAGGAGCATTGGCGCTATTTCTGGCTCTGCTGCAAACGGATCTTGGCAATAGCCGTATCGTGCTCACAGGCTATCACAATCCATACGATCAGCCAGATCTGGAAGATGTGGAGATGCGGATGCGCTCGTATCTCGTCTCGCGGATTAGCATCCCAGAAGGAACGGCATTGCTGCAGCAGCTTGGCGTGCAGGGGTCGCCGAAAGAATTATCGCTCATCTGGCAGCGTTGTGGCGGGCACGCTTTTGCTCTTGTGCTGTTCAGCTCGCTGATGCACTTGAGTGGTATTGCTTTGAGCTATCTGCTCGATGCTCCCGATTATCAACCGATGTGGGCGGGCGAGGTGACGGTGCATCTTATCTCGGCCCTCTATCAGTTTTTTAACCCGATGCAGCATGCGCTGATGCGCGCCCTCTGCTTTTTCCATGAACCTGTGCCCCTACAAGGGATGATGATGACGATGAGCGGTAGCAGTTCCTCTGCTGAAGTGGAGCAGTACCGCTATGAGCAAGCATTACAAACCTTAACACAGCTATCGTTGGTGCAAACAATGACGAGTGCAGCTGGCGTTGTCAGCTATTGGTTGCACCCGTTGCTCCGCCAGTCGCTGCTAGAGCACTATCTGGAAGGGAAAGATCAGCCTGTTCAGCAGGAGCTTGCTGCGGCTGGTGAGAGTAGCTCAATAACCCCTCTCCCTCATGGCGCTGAAGCGTGGCGGGCTACGCTCGCTGCCGGATATCTCCACGTCGCCACCTATTATTTGCACCTGGTCCGCACGGTCTGTCCCCCCCGTGAACAGCGCAAAGGATTGCAGGATATTGAGCCGGTGATTGCAGCCGTGCGTTATTTGTGCCTGGGTTGGCGATGGCAGAGTGCCTGTGATTTGCTCTTTGAGGAGGGGTTGCATGAATGCATGGTGCAGTGGGAGGCGTGTCATGCATTGATTGGCCTCTATCTCGCGTTGTTGCCGCCTCTGGGAAGTTTGAGCCAGCGTGATGAGGGACTGGTGTGCAGACATATGGGATTGCTCTATGGGCGTATCGGCGAGTATCAACTGGCTCAGGCGTATTTTGAGCGCGCTCTGGCTCTGCAACGTCAGTCTGGCGATCTGCCAGAAGAAATTACGACCCTGACCGATCTGGGTGAACTGTGGCGTCTCCAGGGTGAGCATCAACAGGCACGTATCCATTTTGAGCACGCTCTGACGCTTAATCAACAGCGGCAAGATTTTCCGGCCCACATGAGGTTGCTGCATCGTCTTGGGCTTATCTTTCATGAGGAGAAGAATTACGCTCAGGCATTACATTGCTATGAAACTGCGTTGCGCCTGATGCAGACCCACAATGTGCAAGAAGTTCGCTGTGCGGGCCAGATTCTGAGCGATCTTGGGATGGTATTATATGAGCAAGCACTCTATAAAGAGGCGCTGGCTGTGTTGCTAGCAGCCTTACAGCTTCTACGAACACAAAAGGATTCAACCGCGTTGACCCTGGAACGCTTTCTCAGTACGCTGGAACAGAAAATGGGGACGAGTGCCTATGCCCAATTGTGTCAGGATGCGCTAGAGATACAGCAGCAGGTTCTTGCTCGCTTTGTGCTAGCGAATATGCGACAATAGAGGAAGGATATTCTTTGCCGCCAGCCTGAGCGAAGCTAGACGCGAGAGTGGCGTTGGCTGGCGGAATTGCAGGACAGGGCGCAAAAAACACTCCCAATGGTGCGTGTTGTAGTATATCTGTAACGAAAGAGAGTTTTTGGTATGTCTACCTCCACTTCTAGCTCACAAAAGCCACAAGTAGAAGCTGGGACAGTTAGTTCAACGGCAGGCAGAACGGTTCAGGGCTGGTGGCTTATTCTGTTAGTATTTGTTGCAGGTGCAACTTCACTTGCGGTTGAACTGTCTGCATCGCGGTTGCTGGCCCCTTATTTTGGCACGTCATTATTTGTCTGGGCGAATCTGATCGGCCTGATTCTGCTTTATCTCACCATTGGGTACTATGTAGGGGGACGGTTGGCGGATCGCTATCCGCGACCAGCTGTATTATATACGCTCATGATCATTGCGGCGCTCATGATCGGTGCCATCCCCTTTGTCTCTCGGCCCATCCTTAGCTGGTCGCTCATAGCATTTGCCACCTATTCTGTCAGCGTATTTTACGGCTCCCTGACCTCCGTGCTGCTGCTCTTTGCCATCCCGATGATTTTGCTGGGCTGCGTCTCGCCCTTTGCGATTCGTCTGCGCATTGAACAGGTGGGAAAATCAGGGCATACTGCTGGCTTGCTCTATGCGATCTCCACAGCAGGAAGCATCCTGGGAACTTTTTTGCCGGTGTTGCTGCTCATTCCTAATATTGGCACGTACCGCACCTTCCTTGTCTTTGCGGCCTCGCTCATGATCGTTTCAATCATCGGTCTGGCAGCGGCCCGTGGCGGTCGTGGCTCCCAGCCTCCGCAGGTGAAGGTGAGCAATACCCTGCTCTCGATCCTATTGCTGATTATTCTCACATCAGCTCTGGCTAATTTAGAGGGGCAGGTGCAGATCAAGCCTCCCAGCGGAACCGGCAATGGGGGGGTGATGCTGGCGGAGAAAGAATCGGTCTACAACTATATACAGGTAGTGCAGGTGGGGGAAGAGACGCAACTGATTCTGAATGAAGGACTCGGCATTCACTCGATCTATAATCCCAGGCATGTGCTGACGCAAGGCCCCTGGGATTATTTCATGGTTGCCCCCTATTTTAACAACCCTCCTTTCACGTCTGCACAGGTTAAGCGGGTCTGTATTATTGGCCTGGGCGCGGGTACGACGGTCAGAGAGTTCAGTACTGCTTATGGGCCGATCCCTATTGATGGAGTTGAGATCGATAATGAGATTGTCAATCTGGGTAGGCAGTATTTTCATATGCAGGAGCCTAACCTGAATGTGATTGTGCAGGATGGGCGCTATTTTTTACAGACAACGCCGCGCCAGTACGATGTGATTGGGATCGATGCCTACCAGCAGCCCTATATTCCGTTTCAACTGACAACCACCGAGTTTTTCCATATTGTGCGGTCTCATCTCACTCCTACCGGGGTGGCTGTCATTAACGTCGGACGCACCAATCGAGATTTCCGCCTGGTAACGGCGCTGGCACAAACGATGCGAACGGTCTTTCCAAACGTCTATATCATCGATAGCTTACGTTTCTCTAATAGCCTGGTGATTGGGACCAATGCTGCCACTTCGCTCGGCAATTTTAGTGTCAATACCAGCCAGCTTACCAACCCATTGTTGCAAAGCGTGGCCAATGATAGCATTGAAAGCGGCCATATTCGGGAAGAGCAGCACGCCAATGCCTATTTTACCGATGACCGTGCCCCCGTTGAGCAGTTGATCGATGCGATTATCTTCGGCGAAGTGCAGAGTGTGAAAAAATAGCGCGTCAGGCGGGAGGTGTTAGCACTATTACACCTCCTTCCGCTTAGGTATAGCAAGATAGGGATTCGAGCACCTCTTTGCAGTGTTGCTGAGCAGAAGTCATGGTATCGAGTACAGAGGCGAGGGCCTGAGCATCACTGATGGCAGCATCGGGAGGTATCTCAAAGTCTTGTATCCAGGTCATCCTGACCCCGTTTTCTACTGGCTGATAGTGCCAGGAAAAATGGATGCTGCGAAATGGTGAGGTAGGAAGGGCGTGCTGGGTAATGGCGATACGCGCCTTATAATCCAGAATGCACCAGGATCGCCAGGTTTTGCCCGTTGTATCGGTCAGTTCGAAATCGAGGCGAGCAAACCATCCTGAACGATGGGTTGTCAGCACGCGTGCGTGTCGGTACTCCTTAAATAGCTCAGGCCAGCGTGCAATATCGTTGGTAATGGCGAAAACCTGGTCGGGATCGTGGTGAATTACGATAGATTGTTCTGCTCTAGGCACAAATCTTGCTCCTCTCTTAGATGATTGCTACAAAAGCCAGGTTCTTCCGATGTGGGCCCCCTATGCTGTGGAAAGGGCTGAAATGGTATCTTCAACAAAATAAATAGTGTATGAAAAGTGTTACTGAGCTTATCTGCGAAATCTGGTCAAATCTGGCTCAACAAGCTAACAAAGCATGCTATGGGTAAAAGTATTAAATGCTATAGCATGCGATCAAACAGGCAATAAACGCGAATAAGATAGCATAGTCTTCGATGCAGTGTCAAGCCTCCTGGTATGTTTTGGTCCAGGTCTGGTTGTGTTTGTCACAAACTTAGAATGGTCGGTGTCTTATAGATGCATGAACGAAGAATGTATCTGCAGAATACTGGTTCAGGCTTAATAAAGGGAAAGAATATGTCGTCAGACCTAAAAAACGCGTCAATTGTGATATCGGCTGACGCAGAGACATTTGAAGCAATCTTTCTGCGCTACTATCCCCTGGTTTATCAGCTTGCGTACCGCTGTACCGGGCAGCAAGACGAGGCCGACGATATTGCGCAAGAGGTGTTTCTGCGCTACTACCGTATGCCGCCGCGTGCCACAAGCGAGGGGGAACGACGGGCCTGGCTTTGCCGGGTTGCGACGAATTTGAGCCTGAATGCTCTACGGGCTAAGCAACGTCGGACCCATCATGAGGAGCGCAGTGGCGAGCAACTCTGGTCCGGGGAAACTGATCCATCAGTCCGGCACGATCCTGAGCAACACCTGCTGCTGATTGAGCAAGTTGATCTGGTGCGGGCCGTTCTCGCCGAACTGCCGGAACGCCAGCAAAGCTATCTTTTACTGCGTAGTATTGGCTTAAGTTATGCGGAGATTGCCCAGACAACAGGCGTGGCTCTGGCTTCAGTAGGTGCGCTATTGGCACGCGCTGAACGCGAATTTCGGAGGAAATATCATGAACGAGTCGCAGCAACACAAGCGAAATGATGAAAGCCTGGATGCGGATCTAAGCCAGGAGACCTATGATTTGCTTGCCATGTTGGAGCCTGCTCCAGCAGAAGTTCCCCAACCTTCTGTAGCATTTGCCAGCTTACAGACGAAGTTGAAAATGGAGAGTGATCGCACAATCGCCTCTCTCTCGCCTTTACCTGTGCAAGAGGGACGACGCTTCACTCAATCTGGCAAGCGCCGTCTACGTCCGCGCTGGATGCTGGCAGCCGTTGCCGCTGGCCTGGCTCTTTTGCTGATTCTGCCCAATGCCAACGTGCTGGCTCAGCAGTTTCTCTCGCTCTTCCGCGTGCAGCAGTTCCAGCCTGTGACGATTAATCCGCAGCAGCTCAATAGTAGTCTGATCCAGGATCTGGCGAGCTTTGGTGATACTCAGATCCAGTTTGATAGAGGGGTGGCCTCTCCCAGGAATCCGACGAAGGCAGAGGTTGAGCAATATACCCATTTCTCGTTCTTGCTGCCTGAGAGGTTGCCTGATGGTGTAGGAAACGTGGTACATTTCTCTATCGTGAATGGTGGGCATGCCACGTTTGTCTTCAACATGGCGAAAGCTCGTGCGTACCTGAAGAAGATCGGCGATGGTAGCATCGCTATTCCTGCCCAATTAGATAACGCCAGCTATGCCATTACGCTCTCCCCTGGCGCTATCGCGAATTATACCAACAATTGCTCGGCAGGTGATACGCACAAGGGCGCGGACTCAGCAAAAACGACGGATTCTTCGAATGCGGCACAGTGTAATGCGGGCAACCATTTTACGCTGCTGGAGATTCCGGCTCCCACCATTGATGGGACTGGCAAAGCGTCGATCAACGATCTACGCAACTTTATGCTCTCGTTGCCCCATTTGCCAGCGCCCATTCACGAACTGTTGTTGCATGTTGATGTGCAGAGCGGCACGGTACCGGTACCTCTGCCCCCGCAGGCAAATTCGCGCAATGTGACTGTTCAGGGAGCATCGGGTATACTGATGAGCGATCACTCTGTGAGTGAGAGTATCCTGCTCTGGCAAACTCACAATATGGTGTATGTCATCTCAGCCCATACGAGCAACAGCACGCAACTGCTGGATGCCGCTAACTCGTTAGGCTAACGCCTGGCTGGTTGCAAGCATCCGGCCAGGAGTCACAGCACACAGCCAGTTGGTCTTTGTGTGCTGTGATTTGCGCACAGCAGCCCTGGTCAGTCAGCGACGAAATGGTTATGCTACATACCACGATACAACTGGCCATACTAAAAATTATCTTTTCATTCAAATGAGGTGTATGCTTAATGCTAAAAACTGATGTAAATGCCAATACGACAGGTTCTCGTAGCGGTGAGGTGGTACTGAGTACCCAGCATCTCTCTAAACGCTACGGACAACGGCTGGTCGTCGATGACCTCAATTTAGCCATTCATCGTGGCGAAATTTTTGGCTTTCTTGGCCCGAACGGAGCAGGCAAGACGACAACAATCCGTATGGCGCTTGGCCTGATTACTCCTACTTCTGGTAGCGTTAATATCCTGGGGCAGGAAGTCAGACAACACCGGGCGCGTATTCTGCCCCATGTGGGGGCGCTGATTGAGACGCCCGCGCTCTATCTCTATATGTCGGGGCGCGATAATCTGCGGGCCGTTGGCTCTGTGCTCGGCTCTATTTCTGAGAAGCGCATTGATGTCGTGCTTGAACTGGTGGGTCTGCAAAAGCGCCAGAAAGATCGCGTGCGCACCTATTCTCTGGGAATGAAGCAGCGCCTGGGTGTGGCCATTGCCCTGCTGCAAGATCCTGACCTGCTCATTCTGGACGAACCCGCCAATGGTCTGGACCCGGCTGGCATTGTTGAAATGCGAGACCTGATGTACCGCCTCGTCGAAGAAGGCAAGACGGTCTTTGTTTCCAGTCACCTGTTAACCGAAGTGCAGCAAATTTGTACCCGCGTAGCGATTATCAATCTTGGCAAACTGGTGACGGTCTCGACGGTTGAAGAGCTAACGCGAGGCCAGAACGAGTATGCTGTGAAGGTTGAGCGGGCACAGGAAGCATTAGCTCTGGTGAAATCGCAGCCCTGGGGGCAGAATGCCCGCCTTGATGAGCATGGGACGCTGATTTCGTCTGCCCCCGATGGTCGAGGACGTGACCTCAATCTCTTTCTCGTGCAGGCTGGTTTTGTCCCTGATAGTCTTGCATTAGCAACTCAGGATCTGGAGCAGGTCTTCCTGCGTCTGACAAATAGTGGTCAAGGGGGTGTTCAGTGAGCACATCTATCGCATCCGAAGCAAAAACGCAGCACGATACGTTAACGCCAAGCTTTCTGGGCATCTTGCGCGGCGAACTGCTCAAGATTTCGCGTCAATGGACGACCTGGGTGATGCTCCTTTTCTGGCTCGGCATTATTTGCCTGCCTTATCTGCTTATGTTCACTTCACCGGATATTAAAACTAATCTGCAACACAGTGCCTTGTCGTTCCTCTACAGTCGCACAGAGGGAAATCTGGCCATTTTGCGCGTTTTCAGTGGCTTTTTCCTCATCATTCTGACCGCCAGGGTGATTGGCCTGGAATATCAACTTGGCACCATTCGGCTCTTGCTGGCGCGTGGAGTGGGGCGGTTGCAATTATTGGGTATGAAGCTATTGACCGTCATCCTCGTCGGGTTGGTGCTGCTGGGCGCTGGATTGCTGCTAAATGTCCTTCTGACCTATCTGTTGGTCTTGCTTGTTACAGGCAATCTAGACCCCTTGAAATCGCTCACACCCGCTTTCTGGGCCGATATGCGCCTGTATGTCGTGACCATTATGATCAGTATGGGTGTGACGATTCTGATGGCAACCGCGATGGCTGTGATAGGGCGCTCGCTCACCTTTGGCCTGAGCGTGGCCCTGGTCTGGTTCCCGGTCGATAATATTGGCACGATCATTATGATGCTGGCCAATCGGATTACACATAATGACTTCTGGCTGAATGTGACTGCCTACTTCCTCGGACCCAATCTGAATACGTTGGCCGGAACGCTTTTACCGGGCGGAGCAGATGATATTGGAGCGCAACCGCTGGTGAAGGTTGATAGCAATCACGTCCTGCTCGTTGTGCTCGTCTACGCGCTGATCTTCATTGTAACAGCGATTGTGCTCACATGGAGACGCGATGTCAAGGAGTGAGGAGCGTGCAGCAAGAGTCACCCGCTGTTGAAGTGGAACATTTACGCAAGGTCTATCATCAGCTCGTCGCGGTGGATGACGTGAGCTTTGTGATGCATCGTGGCGAAGCTTTTGGCTTTCTTGGTCCTAATGGCGCTGGCAAAAGCACTATCGTCAAGATCATTACCGGACTGGTCAAGCCTACGGAGGGGACGGTGCGCGTGTTAGGGCGAGCCATTGACGATATGGAGATGCGGCGCAGAGTGGGCTATCTGCCCGAACTGCCAAATTTTCATCGCTGGCTGCGAGCGCAAGAGTTTTTAGAGTTTCACGGGCGGCTCTACGGACTCTATGGTGCTGCTTTAGTCAAACGCTGCGCCGAGGTGTTGGCGCTCGTTGGGCTGGAGGGACGCGAAAAGCAGAAGCTGGGCGCATTCTCCAAAGGGATGCTCCAGCGTATCGGCCTGGCCCAGGCTCTACTCAATCGGCCCGACCTGATTATTCTGGACGAGCCGGTATCGGGGCTGGACCCGGTGGGCCAGAGCGATATGCGCAATATCCTGTTGCGCCTCAAGTCTGAAGGCACCAGCGTCTTCCTCAATTCGCACCAACTGGTCGATGTCGAAGCCGTCTGTGATCGTGTGGCGATTATCAATCGGGGCAAGCTCTTGAAAATAGGGCCGCCCCAGTCGCTTTTCGATGAGCCGTTGACGCTGGAACTGCATGTAGACTGCGTGAGCGACGAACTATTGCACCGTCTTGGCGCGCTCACGCTGGCAGTCCGAGAGGTTGAGGATCAACCGCGTCACCTGCTGGTTGAGGTGCAAAATGAGGAGCAGGCTGCCGATGTTGCCGCCACTGTCCATGCCTGCGGAGCGCGACTGTATATGATGACACCGCATGGTCGCTCGCTCGAAGATCTCTTTTTGCGCACCATCGGCGAGTTGCATCACGGTCAATAGGGGAGGAAATACGATGGGATTGTTGTTAATTGCTCGCTTTACCTTCAAGGAAGTCGTTCGTCGCCGCATCTTCCTGGCCGTTTTGCTGTTGAGCTTATTGATGTTGGGTGGCTTCGCTCTGCTTTTCAATTACGCCATCGATCATGCGCGCGTCCCCTTTGGAATTGATCCACAGTTGTATAGCTCCGCTCTTGGTATCTTTTCCATTGTGCCGATCATCTGGCTGGTCTATCTGCTCAGCAGCTTTATGACGATTATCATGGCAGCTGGGATGATCTCTAGCGAGGTGGAGGCCGGGACGTTCGTTGTGACGGTTCCCAAGCCTCTGAAACGCTCCGAAATTGTTTTCGGTAAGTGGCTTTGCTATCTCCTGATCCTGGGAACCTATACTGCTCTGCTCTTTTTTAGCTTTACAGCTGTTATCTATTGGAAGACAGGCTACTGGCCTGACGAGGCGTTGAATGCGGTCAGCCTGCTTGAACTGGGAGTGCTGGTGCTGTTGGGATTGATGACCTTGAGTAGCTCTTTGATGCCAACAGCCGTCAACGGTGCCATTGCGCTGGTCTTATTTATCAGCGCACAAATCGTCAATGTCATATTATATATCGTACAATTGGTCGCGCCAGATAAAGTGCAGACGTTTCAAGATATTTCCATTGTGATTAACCTGATTATGCCTGCCGATGCTCTCTGGCATGGCTCATCGTATTATCTTACCCCTACAACAGCTTTAACCGTTTTGCAGCAGTTCAGGATGAGCAATCCCTTTGTTGGCACGGAGCCAGCTCCTCTGGCTATTATCGTCTGGGCTGTGCTCTACAGCGTTGTTCTGCCTGTGGCTGCCGTGTGGTTTTTCCAGCGCCGCGACTTGTAGGCCATGTTGCTTATCGGCCCACAAGTCGTCAGCACCGTTGATTACATCGTGCCCGTCCAGGTGCCCGTCATCGCATCAACCGTCTGCGCGCCAACGCCGTGGTCGCAATTCAGCGTGACCTTATCGGTGGAAGCGCCGCCGCTAATGGTCGTTGCGTTGGAAAATGTGCCCTCTAGATGTAAGTTTACAAAAGGTGTGGTTGCCGGACAGACGATGGTGATCCCATTTTGGGCGAAGGTGAATTTTGCGCTGGTGACGGTCTCTGTATAGGTCAGCCGCCCAGCCTTATATGTCCCGCTACACGTCTGGGTTACTATGACGGTGACCGCAACCCCGTTGTCTGTCTCACTGTGAGTAATCGGTTTGCCGTTGTCTTCCTCACTACAAACGGTACCACCCTGTGGATCAGCATGACCTGTTATCTGCAGACTCTGGGGTTGAGAATCATTCTGTCCATTAAATTTGATCGAGGCCAGGACTATGCCGCTGGTATCGTCGGGGGGCGCGCCGTTAGGACCGGGAGTATGGGCCTGACCCTGCGGTACAACCATCACCTTTGAGCCAATTTTGGTGGCGTAGCCATCAGCGTCTCTGGCAGTGATGGTATGATTGCCCTGTGCCCAGTTGTCATCTATCGTCAGATCCGTCGTCACAAGACCGTCTTTATCGCTATGGGCCGCCTGGCTTCCAGGTGCAGGCTTGCCATCTAGCAAGAAGGTGATAGCCTCGGATGCTGAGAATTTTTGGCCACTAATGTGAAAGGTTGTGCTGGTTGAGCCTGCTGGAATCGTCCCAACCTTATAGTTACTCGTCACGGTAATGATGGGCTGTGGCCGTGTGAGCAGATAGATAGCGATGCCGCCCCCGCTTACCCCCAGAACGACAATAATCGCCAGCACAATCAGCAGGATTTTCAGCCCTCGATTTGACTTCTTTGGCGCGACTGGCGGCATATAAGGGTAGGGAGGAGGTGTAGGGGTATAGGCTTGAGTGGATTCTCCTCCTCCCATATACTGGGGATAAGCCTGTTGCTGGGCAGGCGGATAGGGATAAGGAGGAGGCGTAGGGGTATAGCCCTGAGGCATTCCTCCTGTGATGGGTTGCTGGAATGGTTGTTGTGGCATGGGAGCATAAGGAGAAGGCGGCGGAAAGCTCTGAGGAGCACTTTCTGTAATAGGTTGCTGGTATGGCTGCTGTGGGGTAGGCATATAAGGCGGTGTGCCCGGCGATGGAGGCATGGGCGTATAAGCGGGTGGTGGAAATGGTGATGCAGGTGGCTGCCCTGTCGCTGCATCGGGTTTTGATGGTATTTGCTCCTGGTTATGCTCTTCATTAGTCATAGCTGTTTTTCACCTCTCAAAAGCTCTAGAATAATTGATAATTCCAGGCTCTAAAAGCTTGTATAAAATAAGAAAGACGATCAATAGGTGCCATTTCTGCGATGCTGATAATATAGACGTAACTGAACAAGAAACATGAAATGATGTTTTACAATATTGGCGTTCCCTGATATTATCTGCATAAGTGAGGAAGATGCAGATATGTCACAGCATCCCAGACCTTTCAGAAGACTGGAAATCATTGTACAAGATGAAGGTTAAGAAAATATTGAGAATAGATTGAGAAGTAGTTAAGAAAAGCGCAACAATACCCACCGGTCAGCATAGTATAAAAAAAGAGAGGATTGCTGAAGAAGGAAGAGAAGATATCATGGCTGATGATAGCAAGCTATAGCGTATGAGGAGTATCTGCGAGGGGGGATTCGAGCGACGCGAAAAGGCCATAGAGTTCGCGTACGGGAGCAAAGCTGTGGCGATGGTAGGGAGTGGCTCCGTGCGTGCGTAAGGCGGCGAGATGGGCTTCGGTGCCGTAGCCTTTGTGCTGGTCAAAGCCGTAAAGAGGGTAGACATTGTGCAATTGAAGCATCAGGTGGTCACGCGTCACTTTAGCGATGATGGAAGCGGCGGCGATGGAGAGGCAACGGGCGTCGCCCTTGATAATGGAGCGTTGAGGTAATGGAATAGCGGGCAGAAGAAGTGCATCTAAGAGGAGGGCTTGAGGAGCTGGTGAGAGGTGGGTTAGCGCAGTCTGCATAGCATATTTGGTGGCTTGTAGAATATTGCGCTCGTCAATCAGCTCAACCGAACCAACACCAACGCTAACCGCCAGCGCGTGCTGGATAATCACGTTATACAGGCGCTCGCGGCTTGCTGCCGTTAGCTGTTTAGAGTCCTGTACGCCAGAGAGGTCTGCAGTTAATTGTGTGGTATCTTCTGCGAGAGGAAGAATAACAGCAGCAGCCACCACCGGACCCGCGAGACATCCCCGTCCGACCTCGTCAAGACCGGCCACAAAGGAATAGCCCTGTGCGAACAGGGCCATTTCTTCTGCTAATGTCGGCATTGCCTTATGTTTAGGCGTTGTCACTGGCTGTACTGGTAGCGGCGGCTTTGGCTTCCGCCCTGGCAGCCTGGGCAGCTTCTTTTGCGGCTGCTTGCTTGGCGGTCATCGGGCGTAATTCTTTCAAGCGGGCAGCTTTGCCGGTAAGACCGCGCAAATAGTAGAGCTGTTTGCGGCGTACGCGAGCGTGGCGCAGCACTTCAATCTTCTCAATGCGGGGAGAATGAAGCAAGAAAGTGCGTTCGACGCCAACGCCATTCGTGATGCGGCGCACCGTAAAGTTACGATTAACGCTCCCGCCACGGATGCGCATCACAATGCCCTCAAAGGGCTGGAGGCGCTCGCGGTTCCCCTCAACGACTTTCACTTGCAGGCGAACGGTATCGCCCGACTTAATTTCTGGTGTGTCCTTCCGTAACTGAGCACTTTCGACAGCGTCAAGCAACGCCCGGCCTGCTGGCTTCGTTACAGCTTCTTTGTCGGCCATCCCTTTAACCTCCTATGCGCTTATTGCTCGGCGACGGTAC
>DASTZT010000142.1:0-8399 GCA_035764225.1 Ktedonobacteraceae bacterium | reverse complement strand
CTTAGGAATACGGAAGGTATCGAGGTACATCAACGTCCATCACAGATATTTAATAGAGAGAAATGAAGGACCCCGCCTATGGGAACAACGCTCCCCATTTTCATTCTAGTTACATTGGCTGTCCTCTTCGGTCTGTTGGTGATGGGCATTACAACCGTGATCGGCCCTAAAAAGCCAACGCCAGAGAAGCTAGCCCCGTATGAATGTGGCATTCAAGAGATTGAGCCGCCCAAGAGGCGCTTCCCCGTCAAATATCTTTTAACGGGTATGCTCTTCATTGCCTTCGATATCGAAATTGTCTCTTTTTATCCCCTTGCCGTACTGCTCCGCCAGCTTCAGCTCTTTGGGCTAATCGAACTACTGGTATTTTTGCTGATTTTGATGGTGGGCTATGTCTATGTCTGGCGGAAGGGAGCTTTTACATGGGAGTAACCAATCCCTGGGAACCAGTACAAACGTACTCAAACACGCAGACGCCGCGCGGACGGGAACTGCCGATCCACCAGAAGGACGGCCAATTTGGCATCCTGACAACTCAGGTAAGCAAATTGATCGATTGGGGGCGTAGTTCGTCGCTCTGGCCCGCTCTGTTTGGTCTGGCCTGTTGCGCCATTGAAATGATGGCGACCGGAGCTGACCGTTTCGACCTTGCGCGTTTCGGGGCCGAAGTCTTCCGCGCCTCTCCTCGCCAGGCCGATCTGATGATCGTCGCGGGCCGTTGCTCGATTAAGATGGCTCCTGTGTTGCGTCAGATTTATGATCAGATGCCTGAGCCGAAGTGGGTCATCTCAATGGGGGCCTGCGCATCCTGCGGTGGTGTCTTCAACAATTACGCGATTGTGCAGGGGGTAGACAAAATTGTGCCGGTTGATGTCTTTATTCCCGGCTGCCCCCCCACGCCCGATATGTTACTTTTTGGTTTTAACGAGTTGCAGCGGAAGATCCGCGAAGGTGTGCCCAATCCCCCCGATCCCCTCAAGGCCAGTGGTCTCAAGCTGGTTGGTCCTGTGGGCGAGGGTTTGTAGATCAGGACGCAAGATGCGTACCAGGGGCACCTCTTGCGGGTGCCCTTTGGTGCTTTAACGACAGCGGTGGCGACGGCATTGATGCCGTCCGGTTTACCGCTCCCTGGCCTCGCGCTGAAGCTGGCACGTTGACGCGATCAATCACGTCGCCACGAGAGGGCATTCCCATGATCGCGTCCCGGTGCGTACGGAACGAATGTAAGGAAGTATGAATATGGTCATAACAGCAGCATCGACGGTCGAGACGGTGCAGAAAAGATTTCCCCAGGCGGTAATCGAAGCAGTCGATTATCGTGATGAGCAGACGCTTGTGCTCAAGCCAGAAGCCCTGGTGGATGTATGCATGTATCTCAAAAAAAATCTGCAATACGACGTACTTGAGACGGTGACGGCGGTTGATTGGCTAGAACGCGTTCCTCGCTATGATGTGATCTATCAACTGCTCTCCATGCCCAATCAATGCTATGTGCGTCTGAAACTACGCGTCGGTCAGCGCCGCGAGCAACACCCGGCAGTCCCAAGCGTGACAGGCGTCTGGGCAGGTGCTAACTGGTACGAACGCGAGGTATACGACCTGTTTGGCATTACCTTTATCGGTCATCCCGATCTGAGGCGGATCTTGATGCCGATGGACTGGACGAGCCATCCATTGCGCAAGGACTATCCGCTCAATGGCTTTGATCTGCCAGAGCCTCACTGGGGCGGTCAGGTGCCCTATAACACCGATCCCGGCGTCGGCCAACAGACGCTCCGCACCCCCGATGGTCGGGAACTGGACGAGCGCCGCGTGAAAATCAACCCTAACCAGGAACCCGGCACGCTCAAGGAAGATAAACAAAATACGTAAATAACCTTCGTGGCGACGCGATTGATCGCGTCAAACACGCCAGCTTCAGCGCCGTGTTGGAGCAGACAGGCGATAAATCGGACGCCATGAATGTCGTCGCCACAACAAGGAAAAGAAATGCAGCAGCAAGAGATAGCAAATCAGTATACAATCGATAACAGCCAGCCGCTCGACGGAGACCTGCGTGCCGATAGCATGACAATCAACATGGGGCCGCAGCATCCAAGCACGCATGGTGTGCTGCGCCTGATCCTCACCATTGAAGGTGAGATAGTCAGGAAAGTCGTCCCCGATATTGGCTTCCTGCATACCGGGATCGAGAAGACGGCGGAGGCCAAAACATACCACCAGACCCTGGTACTGACCGACCGCATGGACTATTTAGCCCCGCTCAACAACAACCTGGGATACGCCCTGGCGGTTGAAAAACTGCTCGATATTGAAGACGAGATTACCGACAAAATCAAATATGTGCGCGTGATCCTGGCCGAACTCCAACGCATTGCCAGTCACCTCGTCTGGCTCGGTACGCATACGCTCGACCTGGGCGCAATGAGCGTCTTCCTCTATTGTTTCCGCGAGCGTGAAATGTTGCTTGATATCTTCGAGTACATTTCGGGCGTGCGCCTGATGACAAGCTACATCTGCCCAGGTGGTTTGCAAGCCGAGGTACCCAAAGGATTTGACGCGAAGGTGCGCGAGTTTACCAAGATTTTTCCCGCTCGCTTGCAGGAATACCACGACCTGATTACCAACAACCAGCTCTGGCTGGAACGGACAAAGGGCGTGGGATATCTCAGCAAAGAGGATGCCCTGGCCTATGGCGTCAGCGGGCCAACGTTGCGCGGTAGTGGTGTCGTCTGGGACATCCGCAAAGTCTTCCCCTATTGCGGCTACGAGCAGTTCGACTTCGATATTCCAGTTGGTTCCAATGGCGACGTGTATGATCGTTACCTTGTACGCATGTTAGAGATGGAACAGAGCCTGAAGATTGTCAATCAGGCGCTTGATGGCATGCCCAGCGGTGCCTACCGTGTGAGCAATCCCAAAATTGCCCCGCCGCCCAAGTGGCAGATTACCGGCAGCATGGAGGCGCTGATCCACCACTTCAAGTTATTTACCGAAGGCTATCGTCCACCCAGAGGGGAAGTGTTCACCCGTACCGAGTCGCCCAAAGGCGAGCTTGGTTACTATATTGTCAGCGATGGCAGCGCGAAACCATATCGGATGCATGTACGCGCCCCCTCGTTTACCAATCTCCAGGCTCTTCCGCGTATGGTCGAAGGAAGCTTCCTGTCGGACGTGGTGGCGGCTATTGGCAGTATTGATATTGTTCTTGGTGAGGTTGATCGATGATATCAGAACAGGCTAGACAGCGCATGCGCAATCTTGCCGCCCGCTACCCCGTAGCCCGCTCGGCGGTGATGCCTGCGCTCTATATCGCACAGCAAGAAGAAGGCTATATCACACAGGAAGGGCTGCAAGCGGTTGCCGATGCTATCGGCATGACGGTTGACGATGTAGAGAGCGTCGCGACTTTCTACACCATGTATCATCAGCAGCAGCCGGGCAAAAAGGTCATCAAGGTTTGTACAAGCATCTCATGTTATTTACGTAACTGTGATAAGCTGGTGGTGCATCTTGAAGAACGGCTAGGCGTCAAGCGCGGAGAAACCACTCCCGATGGCAACTATACGCTGATGACAACCGAATGCCTTGCCTCCTGTGGTACCGCCCCGGTATTGCAGGTCAACAATGAGTTCGTCGAAAATCTCACCTTAGAAACGGCTGATGCGCTAATTGATGAACTGGATAGAGAGCTAAAAGCGGCCCATGTGCAAGGCACTGCCCCCACAGAGGCGCAGGCACGATTGTAGGGCGGGGCTTGCCTGCCCCTACGGTAAGGAAAAATTATCTATGCCAGAATTGATTGTTACAAAAAATATCAATGTTCCGGGGATCGATACGCTGGCGGTCTATCGTCAACATGGAGGCTATCGGGCGCTGGAGAAGGCGCTGACGCAATACCAGCCCGATGAGGTCGTCGAGATCGTGAAGCAATCGGGATTGCGTGGTCGGGGCGGAGCGGGATTTCCAACGGGCATGAAATGGGGCTTTCTCGCCAAAAATGATAAGCCGCGCTACCTCTGTTGCAATGCCGATGAGAGCGAGCCGGGCACCTTTAAAGATCGTATGCTGATGGAGAAAAACCCGCATAAGCTGGTCGAAGGCGTTATCATCACAAGCTATGCCTGCCGCGTCTCGACTGCCTTTATCTATGTGCGCGGCGAACTGGCATTGGCGGGACGGCAGGTGGAGCGGGCCGTGCAGGAAGCGTACGATGCCGGGCTGATCGGCAAAAATATTTTAGGCAGTACCTATAGTTTGGATGTAATCGTCCATCGCGGAGCTGGCGCGTATATTTGTGGCGAAGAGAGCGCCCTGATGGAATCGCTGGAAGGCAGACGCGGCTATCCACGTCTGAAACCGCCCTTCCCCGCCGTCATCGGTCTCTACGGTGGTCCCACCGTCATCAATAACTGTGAGACCCTGTCCACCGTCCCCTCGATTGTCGAGAAAGGCGCTGAATGGTACGCCAGCTTCGGCACCGAGAAGAGCAAAGGCACGCGTGTTTTCTGTCTGAGCGGACATGTCAACAAACCGGGCAATTACGAGTTGCCTCTAGGAACGCCATTACGTACGCTGATTTATGATGAACAGTATGGAGGCGGTATCCGGGACAACAAAAAACTTAAAGCAATTATCCCTGGTGGTTCATCAACCTTCATTCTTGGCCCGGACAAAGTAGACACCACGCTGGACTTTGAAGCCATCGCCGCCGCAGGCTCAATGCTCGGTTCGGGGGGCGTGATCGTGCTGGACGAGGACACCTGCATCGTCGGTGCTATCTTGCGCATGACCGAGTTCTATCGCGACGAATCGTGTGGCAAATGCACGCCCTGCCGCGAAGGTACCTACTGGATGACCGAAATTCTGGAACGACTTGAGCATGGACATGGCAGGCTGGAAGATGTCGATCTGCTGATGGATGTCTGCGATAACATCAGTGGCAAATCCTTCTGTCCACTGGGCGATGCCGCCACCAGCTCAATCACCAGCGGCATCAAGTTATTCCGCGAAGAATTCGAATACCATGTCAGGCGCGGACATTGCATGGTTGGCGAGGGCCGCACCATCCCAGACACAGAATCGGTCCAGGGAGCATCGCTACACGCCGGTGCTCGCTAATCGGGACCAGGGCTTTCATGCCGTTAAGCGGGACCAGGGCTTTCGTACCGACCCGATTTATCGCGTCCGATTTATCGCCAATCCCTACATGGGCGCACTAAATCGAACCAATACAAAATAAAGTTGTTTTACCTACGAGATAAATGGTAGAAAAATTATGGCAGAAGAGAAACAAGAAGAACTTGTCCACCTGACCATCGATGGGATTCCCGTCGAGGTCCCTGCCGGTACGCTGGTGTGGGCAGCGGCAAAAAAAGCGGGCGTAGAAGTACCAATCTACTGCTATCACCCCAAAATGCCGCCGCTAGGCGCGTGCCGGATGTGCTTTGTGGAGATTGAAAAGCTGCCCAAACCGCCGCAGACGGCCTGCACAACGCCTGTCAGCGAGGGCATGGTTGTGCATACCAAGACTGAGAAAGTGCTCAAAGCCCGACGCGGCACATTGGAATTCCTTTTAATTAATCATCCGTTGGACTGTCCCATCTGCGATAAGGGCGGCGAGTGCGATTTGCAAGACTTCACCTTGCGTCACGGACCAGGCAAAACGCGCTTTGATCTCTATAAACGCCACTATCAGAAGCCTATTCCGATCAGCAAAGACATCATGCTAGATCGCGAACGCTGTATTTTGTGCCAGCGCTGTACCCGCTTTAGCTCCGAAATCTCAATGGATAACGGCCTGGTGATGATCTCGCGTGGCTATAAAATGGAAGTTGGCACCGCGCCCGACCACTCCTTCGACTCGGTTTTCTCCGGCAACACGGTCGAAATCTGTCCCGTCGGGGCGCTCACTGCCGCCAGTTATCGCTTCAAAGCGCGTCCGTGGGAACTGAAACGTGTGCCCAGCGTGTGCAACAATTGCAGCGTCGGCTGCAATGCCTTGATCGATGTGCGCGTTGATAAGATTATGCGCCTGATGTCGCGCACCAATGACGAGATTGATGATGGCTGGCTGTGTAATCGTGGGCGCTGGGAATTTGGCTTTGTCAACAGCCCGCAACGCCTGCGCACACCGCTGATTCGGCGCAATGGCAGCCTCGTCCCCACCACCTGGGACGAAGCCTACCAGCAGATCGCCATTCGCCTCAAAGATATTGCCGCCCAGCATGGTGGGCAATCAATTGGCGGTATTGGCTCAACGCGCACCACCAACGAAGAGGCATACCTCTTCCAGAAACTGATGCGCGAAGTCGTCGGCACGCCCAACATCGACCATCATCACGGACGTTTCGCGGGGCCACGCGACAAACTGACCGACAGGCCCTGGATGATGACCAATAGCATTGCCGAACTGGAGAAAGCATCGCACATCGTCCTGATCGCCTCCGATCCCTATCAGCGTCAGCCCATCCTCAACCTGCGCATCAAAAAAGCCATGAGGCAGGGTGCGCGTATCTACATCGTCAACTCGCAGCCAACCGAGCTTGATCGCTTCGCCGCCAGCAAGATTACCATCCCTGAACATGGTGCAGGCATGGCAGCCAAATTGCTGCTGAAGCAAGCCTTGAACAATAATACGATCTCAGCCAATGCGGAGATCAAAGCCGCTTTACAGCAACAGGAAAAGGCCATCAAAGCCGCGCAAGAGAGTTTTGGTCTGGAAGTCACAACGCAACTGGAACACCTGGCGGAGCAGATCGCCGGTGCGAAGGGTGCAATCATTCTCTATGATGAGATGGCAACCCTCGATCCCGGCTGCGAAGATCTCGCGGCAGATTTGCAGGCGCTGGCTGTGTTGACAAACAATATCGTTCGTCTAGGCACGGGCGTTGGTCCGCTCTTCGAAGATGCCAACTCGCTTGGAACGCGTGATATGGGCGTGTTGCCGGACGCGCTACCGGGCTATCGACCGGTCACGCAACGCGGTCTGCCCTACGCCGAGATGCTGAGCAATCCGCAGATCAAGGCGCTCTACGTTATGGGCGCGAATCCAGCTCGCCATCTGCCACAGGCAGAACTGCCCTCGACCCTCGAATTCGTCGTTGTGCAGGACATTACGCTGACCGAGACCGCCCAGCAGGCCGATATCGTGCTGCCTGCCGTCACATTCGCGGAAAAAGACGGCAGCATGACCAACGTCGATCATCACGTCCAGGCCATTCGCCGCGCTCTACGTCCCTTGCCCGGTGCAAAGCCCGACTGGGAGATCCTGATAGAACTGGCAGATGCGATGGGCCACCCCTGGAACTATAACGGCCCGCAGGATATCTTGCTAGAGATTGCCGATAGCAACCCCTTCTATGCTGGCCTGACCTGGGAGGATCTCGGAGCGCAAGGCGTGTACACGAAGGAGCAGGAGGTGACACATGCCTGATATCTGGACAATTATCGCCGCTGTCGTCAAAAGCGCCATCGTAATTTTTGCGCTCCTGACAGCTTTTGCATACATGACATTGATCGAGCGGCGCGTCGTCGCCAAAATCCAGGGCCGTCTGGGACCGAACCGCGCAGGCCCATTCGGTATTTTCCAGCCCGTTGCCGACGCCATCAAAATGGCTTTCAAGGAACAGATTGTCCCATCGCAGGCAAAAACGCTCGTCTATCTGATCGCTCCCGTAATCTCTGTCATCGTCGCGCTCTGCGCCTTTGCCGTCGTGCCGATTGGCGCGAGCTGGGTTGCGGGACAGCCGAGCATCTGGGACCCGGTTATCGCTGATATCAACGTCGGCCTGCTCTGGATACTCTCAATCTCATCGCTGTCCGTTTATGGCATTGTGCTGGGCGGCTGGGCCTCCGGTAATCGCTACTCGCTGCTTGGAGCCTTGCGCAGCGCCGCTCAAATGGTTTCATATGAAACAAGTCTTGGCCTGGCGCTCAGTGGCGTACTGATGTGGGCCGGTACCTTGAGCCTGGTAGGCATTGTGCATGAGCAAGTGAACCAGGGCATCTGGTTTATCGTGGCTCAGCCCCTCGGTTTCATGGTCTATCTGATCGCGGGTATTGCCGAAGTCAACCGCGCTCCCTTTGACCTGCCGGAAGCCGAACAGGAGCTGACTGCTGGCTATCTGACCGAGTACAGCGGTTTGCGCTGGAGCCTCTATCAGATGGCCGAATACATCAACATGATTACCGTTAGCGCGGTTGCTTCAACGCTTTTCCTGGGTGGTTGGAGCTTCTTCGGCCTGGAACGCATTCCTGGTCTCTCGATTATCATCTTTCTGGTCAAAGTGGCCTTTTTCCTCTTCCTCTTCATCTGGCTGCGTGCCACCCTGCCACGTATTCGCTACGACCGCCTGATGCGCCTCGGCTGGCAGATCCTGCTGCCATTGGCCGTACTC
>DASTZT010000141.1:0-3178 GCA_035764225.1 Ktedonobacteraceae bacterium | reverse complement strand
AAGTGTTCAAAACGGCATTTTTTTATGGGCGTAGTGTAGTGCCCACCATTTTTTGGAATCCGCTGGCTATTACATGCTAAGTGCGCAACGAATTTCTTTTTGTACGTCCTGGTCTTCTTCCGTCTTCAGCACGCACTGGAGCGCCTCTTGAGCTTGCGTTCCTCCAATACGGCCTAGCGCCCAGGCGGCATGTCCACGTACTAATGGCTCATGATCGTATAGAGCTTTCGTGAGGGCTGGTATTGCTTGCGGATCGCCGCTATTCCCTAGCGCGACACACACGTTGCGCAAGAAGCCGCGTCGCTTTGTGCGTTTGATCGGACTACGGCGAAAACGTTCCCGAAACTCTTCTTCGGTTAATGAAAGCAGAGGGATAAGCTCAGGGCTGCTCCCTGTCTCTGGACGTGGACGAAAGTGGCCGTAAGGATAGAATGAGACTGTCTGAGCAGCAAGCCGTTTCTCAGCGAGCTTGTTGACGGGGCATACTTGCTGGCAGATGTCACAACCGAAGATAAGATTGCCCATCAGAGGACGTAGCTCCAGAGGAATACTACCTCGCAGTTCAATGGTGAGGAAGGAGATGCAGCGTGTGTTGTCCAGTTCGTAAGGGTTGGGGAGCGCCTGTGTGGGACAGGCATGGAGGCAAAGCTCGCAATTGCCGCAACTGGCTTTGATGGGGGAATCGGCGCTCAAGGGCAGGTTGGTGACAATCTCGGCTAAGAAGAGCCAGGAGCCCCACTTTTTGGTTAAAATATTGGTATTTTTTCCGTACCAGCCCAGGCCAGCTCGCTGTGCAACCGCCCGATCAACCATGCGGCCCGTGTCAACAAAGAGCCGTGTCTCAGCCTCTGCTCCCATTTCGTCGCGTGCATACGTGCGTAGCCAGGCCGCGAATTGTTGCAATTTTGGCTTGATAATGTCGTGATAGTCATCGCCCCAGGCATAGCGTGAGATACGGCCACGAGGCGTACCGATCTCGGCCTCGTCTGGCTGCTCTGTCAGATAGACCATTCCCAGAGCGATGATGGACTGTGCCTCTGGCAAGAGAGTATCTGGATGGCAGGAGACATCAGCCCGTTCCGCCGTAAACCAGGGCAGGCCATCCATCAAACCCTGCGCGATGCGCTCTTTAATGATATGCTCGGCCTCGGCAAATGCTTCCGCACTGGTAATGCGAACGGTGTCAAAGCCGAGCGTGTAAGCATATTCTTTGATCGTTTGTGTGTTAAGCATCAGTGTGTTACGTCTCTACGCTCGCTGATCCACCATGATAGACCAATGAAGAGAGCCAGATAGACAATGATTACCAGCACCGCGTGCAGGTCGGATAGGGAAGATGGCTGCCCTGGCGAGAGATACTGGCTCTGATTTTGTAACAATGCTCCAATGTTATTGCTAATGAAGTAGTCTGGTATCGCCTTCAGCACATCGCCGAGCACCCCTCTATTAAAAAAGCCAATGGTGCTAAGCACCTGTCCTATAATGCTTTCCAGTACCCACCAGACGAGCGCACCAGCCACCCCTGCGGCGGTAGCTTTGCCCATAGTAGATAAGAAAAGCGCGATCATCCCATAAACAAACAGGCCAAGTATGGCAATCAGCGCATAAAGCAAGGCGTGGAGTACCCATGCTCCTGTAAAGAAGCCGAATTCCATGCCAACACCAGTGATGAAATTAAAGAGCACGCCCACCACAATACCGATTGTAGTCAGGACCGTTACCCCCAGGATGCTACACACCAGGATGGCTCCTATCTTTGAGAGCAAAAATTGTGTGCGTGTCGGTCCTCGTGTAAAAAGCAAGCGGACGGTGCCGACGCCATATTCTCCTCCGACAATCGTTCCCGCGAGAATGACGAGCAGGACGAGGGCGGTAGTATTGATGGTCTGCATTGAGAAGAGCAGCGAGTCTGGTAAGCGTAGTGAGGAAGAAACGCTCTTCACCTCATCTTGCTGCGCTTTTGCGGCTTGCGCCAGGTCTATCTGTGTTGGCGCATGGTCCAGACAACCGGGAGCACGCGTTATGGCGCATGATGGTGGTAAGAATGCCGATGGTGGCTCAATGGTTATGACAAATGAAATGGCAGCGATCAGCGCGAAAGCCAGGAAGATGATAAAAATGGCAATCGAACTGAGTACTTTAGACATGGCCCGGCGGCGTATCTTGTAAAGTTCCACTCCGGTCAGGCGAAGAACGACGCTGAGGAAATCCTGACGGCCCATAATAACCGTATGTCGGCGGACCGATACGGGAATATTTTTTCCCTGTGTTGTCTGGGGAACCGTGCTCATAATGCTCCTCTCTTTCCACCACCAGGCATTTCGGGGGTGAGCGTCTCGGCCAGGGCCTCCATGCCAACCCGCGCACCAGCCTGGGCGGATGGCGTTGTCACCTCCAGGAAAAGTTCTTCAAGATTCCCTTCTCGTGGATGGATTTCCGCCGCGAAAAGATTGTTATGGGCTAAGATGCGGTTAATCTCGGCTGAGTTTTGAGCCGGAGCATCTATGATCACGATGGGTTGTCCGTGTCTGTTTGGTTCAATAGCGGCATTGGCGATCCAATCTGAACCCTGGCCGCGAGCCTGTTGGAGAATATGCAGGGCTTGCGGGGCTTCTTCTGCTGTGCTCATTCGTACCTCAATGCGCTCGCTGCTGCGGAGCAGGTCATTGACGTTGCCCTGTTTGACTAGGTTGCCCTTTTGCAGAATCGCAACCCGATTGCAGACGTTTTGTACTTCATGCAGAATATGACTGGAGAGGAAGATGGTTTTGCCCAGTGAGGAGAGGCGCAGGATCAGCCGCCGAATCTCAATAACCCCTGCTGGATCGAGGCCGTTGGTTGGTTCATCCAGCAGCACCAGCTCTGGATCGGTGAGCAGGGCTGCCGCTATACCCAGGCGTTGTTTCATGCCGAGGGAGTACTTGCTGTAGGCCAGCTTTTCGTATGTGCGCAGCTCGACGATTTCCAGTACCTCCGCCAATCGGGGATCATTGGCCTTCCCTGACATCATCCCGGAAGTGGCAGCAATCACCCGCAGGTTGTCCAGGCCCGACAGGTAGGGGTAGAAGACAGGCGTTTCGACAATCGCCCCAACAAGTTGGAGGATCGCCGGTAGCTGGTGTGCGTTATCCAGTCCGAACAAGATCGCCCGCCCCGCTGTGGGTCGAATCAGTCCGAG
>DASTZT010000140.1:0-5173 GCA_035764225.1 Ktedonobacteraceae bacterium | reverse complement strand
TCACGAACTACGAACGCCCATCACCGCAATTCTAGGTCAGACGCAGCTCGCCTTACGCCGTCTTGCACGCCGTGCGCCGCTCTCTGCGGACGTTGCCTTTCTCCCTGCCCACCTGGAAAAGATCAGGGCACATACACAGTGCCTGGAGAACCTGGTCAGTGACTTGCTCAATTTCAGCAGTTTACGCTCCGGGAAAATCCCCATACAAAGATCGCCGTGCGATCTCTGCCATTTGTGTCGTGAGGTGGTCGAAGACCAGAGAGTTGCCACAGGCCGTTTGATTGATCTGAGCGTACCTGCCGATCCAATCAGCCTGTATGCCGATAAGGGACGCCTTTGCCAGGTTGTAAGCAATCTGCTAACCAACGCAACCAAATATTCGTTGCCATACTCGACCATCGAGGTAAAGGTAGGACAAAGAGGAGACATGAGTGTCGTAACGGTCTGGAATGATGGCCCGGTGATCGCGAAAGACCAGCAGGAAAAGATTTTTGAGCCACTTTATCGTACGCCTGAAGCGCAAACCTCAGCGATAGTAGGGTGGGGGCTAGGTCTTGCGATGAGCAAAGAAATCATGGAGCAGCATGGCGGGCACATATGGGTAGAATCGGCGGAAGGAGAAGGTACGACCTTCGGCGTAGAGCTTCCCCTCCCTTAAAAACTAAAACGTTACTGGCAAGCTGCTAAGACCGTGCAAGAGCGGATTCGGACCCCAGATCAGCTGTTGGGGATCTTGCGCCAATCGTAGATGAGGGAAACGCTGGAGCAGCATCCCGATAGCGATCTGGCCCTCCAGCCGTGCTAGTGGTGCGCCCAGACAATAATGGATGCCCTTCCCAAAGGCGATATGCTGATTCTCTCGTCGCGCTATATTCAGTCGGCTGGGATCAGGGAACTGTGCTGGATCAGTGTCTGCCGCGATCAGGGAGACAAAGACCATCTCACCCTGATGGATCACCTGACCGTGGATCACAATATCTTCGCTCGCCCAGCGCGGAGTGGAGAGGCTCACCGGAGCCGTATAGCGCAACAATTCCTCAACAGCAGAAGGCAGCAAGGAAGGATCGGCACGGAGCAGGTCCAACTGCTGAGGATGCTGTAATAATGCCAGCATGCCATTACCGATCAGATTGACGGTTGTCTCGTGCCCAGCGATGATGAGCAACCAGATCATCGAAATCAGCTCGTCCTCGCTCAACCTATCACCCTGCTCCTCTACCCGTACCAGGCCACTCGTTAGATCACTGCCGGGTCGGGTGCGCTTGTCTGCCAGCAGATCTTTGATGTACTGAATAAACGCCTCCAGAGCAGAGATGGCCTGCTCTGGCTGCGGGCCTGAAGGGCCAGTGACAATGGCTTGCGACCAACTGCGAAATTGCTGGCGATCCTCAACGGGGACACCCAGCAGTTCACAGATTACCGTGATGGGCAACGGGAAGGCAAAGTCAGCGATGAGGTCCATCGTTCCCTGCGCCTGCACAGCTCGCAGCAGCTCGTCGGCAATCTGCTCAATCCGAGGGCGCAACTGCTCAATCATTCGTGGCGTGAACGCTTTGGAGACCAGTCCGCGCAAGCGAGTGTGATCGGGCGGATCGACGGTGAGCATATCTCGGCGAAACGCGAGGAAACGGCGCATCACGTCTGTGTTCTCTCGCCCATCCTGTTGTGATAAACCTTTCCGCAGATCCTTGATGAACCGTGGATCTTTGAGCAACGCAACGCCATCCTCATAGGCGGTCACAATCCACGCGTTTCCCCCTCCAAAAAGACTAGAGCAACGGACGAGTGGCCCTTGCTCTCGAAGACGTGCTGAGAAGGCGACGAGATCGCGTTTTGTTGCTTGCGAGAGCAAATCAGCAAAGGTGATTTCTTGCATTGTATCGAACTTCCTTTCGTGCATTTTGCCGCTTTACGCATGTTCTCCCTGGACCACCTATGAAAAACCATGTACACTGCAAAGCGCCTGCGTCTACTCGTTCTTCTTAATCTCATCACAGGATCTGGATTGCACAAAAGATGGCGTTCCGATCCCACGTAAAAGCGCGTCAACAGCTACTTCTGGTTCGTAGAGGTGCTGGGCATCTGGATCAATCAACTCGCTGAACATGGGTCCATACACCAGCGTGGTAAAGATCAGAGAGAGGACGAACATCGCATCCAATTCTGGGCGCACTTCCCCTCGCTCTTGAGCACCTTTGATAATCTGAAGGAACTGCTCTAACCGTGGCACAATCTGATGACGGTAAAACACGCGATAGATTTCGGGCGTCGTTCGGAGTTCCGCGATCAGCCTGGTCATCAACTGCGCCATGAAGGGATTTTGGGCGAAGGTCTCTCGTGATTCTCTTGCGAGAATCAGCAAATCCTGACGAATATTGCCCGTGTTCGGAAGAGGCTTGCCAGCGCGTAAAAGATCAAGGGCTTCTTTAATCACCGCTTCTTTCGAAGACCAGCGGCGATAGATCGTCGTTTTGCCAACGCCAGCCCGTTCTGCAATCGCTTCCATGCTCAGACCCCGAAGACCCTCTTCGACGAAGAGCGCCAATGTGGCCTTCAGAATGGCTTGATGTGACTGTGTACTGCGTGGACGCCCCGCCTTACGCACGGTTTGCTCAGCATCAGGTTCAGTCATGACGCTCGCCTCCCGCTTCCTATATTATTTCGATACGAATTAGTCTCGTATCGATATTAGAATGATACCAGATATTTTGCGAAAATGCAACGGTCCCGTATCGAAATGGTGAGTTGGTGATAATCAATGAATGTGGACCGTCGGTGATACGCTTCTGAGGGCTATATATTCCAGATAACAATGGTCGCGTCGGTAGCTCCGGTGGCGAGGCCCTTTGGACCCCAGGCAATCGAGGTCACGCCGCCAGAGTGGCCGCTATACGTCGTGCGGGTGCTGCTATCCGTTACCCAGATACGCATACGACCATCGCCCGATGCTGTGGCAAGACGACCGGTATTGCCCGGCTCCCACGCCACTCCATTGACCACCCCGTCGTGAGGCAAAGTATGGAGCACATGGTCCGAGCCAACATCAAGGACCAGCGCCGTTTTATCGCTTCCCCCAGAGGCCAATCTTAACCCATCCGGCGACCAGGCCAGAGCAAGCACATGCCCGTTATGCGCGTGACGATACACCAGACGCCGCAAACTCGGCAACGCGAAGACGCCCACATAGCCCGTATCCGCCCCAACGGCGAGCAGGCTCCCATTAGGAGAAAGAGCCACCGTCCGCACTATCGACTTTGCGCCCAACGCCACGCTGTTCTTCAAATCCAGTCCGATCTCACGCACGCCGTCTCCCTGCGTCCCAATAATTAGCCTTGTCCCCGCAAGCGTCCAATCGATAGCATTAACGGCAGCCCCTTGATTGATGAAGTTATACCTGGTCGCTCCATTGGTGTCCCATACGCGTACACTTTCGTCGCGTCCACCAGAAGCGATCAATGTGCCATCAGGATTCCATGCTACAGCGAATACACTCTCTTTATGGCCCGTAAATGTCAGCAAAGAACTCTGGCTACCTGGCTGCCAGAGACGTGCTGTACGATCATGCGAGCCTGATACCAGTTGCGAGCCATCAGGCGACCAGGCGAGGCTGGCCACCGTATCAGTATGACCTTTGAGCACATACTTGATATCGTTATGGCTTGTCAGCACCTGCTTGATATCAGGCACATGCACCTGGGCAGGTGTGCTGCTATTCAGGTAGAAATAGATCCCGGTCCCCACTCCTACGCCAACCACTAGCGCACTCCCTAGCAGCCATCCCAATGCATTGCGGCGCTTCATCGGCGTTCCAGGCAAAGGGGTCATTGGAGAGGGAGACAAAACGGTCGGCTGAGAGACTGGCCCAGAAACGCTTCCCCACGCTTGACCGGGAGCAGTAATCGCCGGATTACTTTGTACAGTCGGAGCATAGAGCGGAGCCGACGCCCGCATCATCTGCTCGGTTGGCATGTCTACGGAGCCGCTTTGCGTGGGTGGATATATGGGGGGTTGCGCAGGAGAAAAAACCGTTGGAGCCTGGGCAGCATTGGCAGAGCTGGCATCTTCTTGCGCTCGTCCCAGAGCAGGCAGAGAGAAGCGCGGCGAGAAAGTGGCGGCGGCATCATTGCTATACATATGCTGAGTGAAAGCTTCGGCAAAAGCGGCCATTGAAGGATAACGCTCGCCCGGTTTCTTAGAAAGAGCACGCGCCAGCACCTGATCCACCCCTGCGGACAGTTGGGGCACATAGGAGCGGATCGATGGTGGAGCGACACTGAGATGCTGGTGCATCAGGCGCATCGGATCGCCTTCAAACGGCGGATGTCCGGCCAGGAAGTAGTAGATCATCACCGCCAGCGCATATTGATCGCTCTCTGGTCCGACAACGCCCTCAAATTGCTCAGGAGCCATATACGTTGGCGTCCCAAAGACCTGAGTGGTGGCGGAGGTAGAGGAGAAGAATTTGGCTAATCCAAAATCTGAGAGCAGTAGGAACGCGTGATGGTCAGCACTGCTTGCGCCCTTCTGATCGAAACGCAGCAGAAAATTGGCAGGCTTGATATCGCGATGGACAATTCCCCGGTCGTGGGCATACTGGAGAGCAGAAGCCGCCTGACGCAAATAATCGGCAGCTTCTTCCAGGCTCAAAGGCCAACTGGAGGGCAAGCCTTCGGGCAGAGCTGGAGCCATCGCCATCGATGCTGCCGAGGAAACGCCAGCCCGTCGGCGCAACCAGTCCCACAGAGAACCTTCGGGGCGATACTGCATCACCATATAGGCTCGCCTGCCACTCAGCGTATCTTCTTCACCATAGCGATAAAGCGGCAAAATATGCAGATGGTCAAGGCTGGCGACCGCGCGCGCTTCCAGCTTAAAGCGATCCGCCGCCCACTCCTCGCCCTGCGAGCTGCCATACTCGTCACCATCGGAGCGTATCACCTTCATGGCGACCTGTTGCCCAATCGACTGATCCTCAGCCAGGTAGACAGCTCCCATCCCACCGCTGCCTAACAAGCGCGTCAATTTATATCCGCCAAGTGTCGTGCCAACAAGTATATCCACGATAGTCCTGCCTCGCTATTGCATGTTTATAGCCAGTCTCAAAAAACATCCTCTTACTATCAGACATATCGACCCGTTTGAACCTTCTTAACCCATCATAACATGCTGCTTT
>DASTZT010000139.1:0-5973 GCA_035764225.1 Ktedonobacteraceae bacterium | reverse complement strand
TTTGTGAACCTCATTGCGCTCAAAAATATGCCTGCCGGGAACCTTTCCTATGGGCAAAGAAAGTTGCTGGAGTTTGCCCTGATCTTAATCGCTGAACCACGAGTGATCCTGCTGGATGAACCGGCTGGCGGCGTCAACCCGACGATGATTAACTACCTGGCAGACCGCATTCGCACGCTCAACCAGCGCGGTATCACCTTCCTGGTGGTTGAACACAATATGGAATTTGTGATGGAATTATGTGATAAGGTGATGGTCATGCACCGGGGCACGAAAATTGCTGAAGGAACGCCAGCAGAAGTACGTGCCAATCCGATGGTGCTTGAGGCCTATCTAGGAGACTAGCAACATGCTACTGCAAATCCACAATATCTACGCAGGTTATGAGGGGGGCGATGTGCTCAAGGGGATCAGCCTGGAAGTGGAACAGGGCACGACAACCTGTATCGTTGGACCCAATGGGGCCGGGAAATCAACGGTCTTGCGCGTGCTGAGCGGGCTACTGCGCCCGCGCCTGGGTGAGATCACCTTTGATGGTCGCTCTATCGTTGGACTGGCTCCTCGCCATATCCTGGCTCTGGGAATTGTCCAGGTACCACAAAGCCATAGCCTCTTTCCCACGATCACCGTACAAGAAAACGTGCGGCTGGGCGCATATATGCTGCGCGATAACGCCCTTGTCGAGCGGCGTTTACACGAGGTAGAGGAGCTGTTTCCCATTGTGAAGGAGCGCGCGCGAGATAAAGCTGGCAACCTGTCGGGTGGTCAACAGCGATTAGTCGAATTCGCACGCTGCCTGATGCTCGATCCGCGCTTAATCTTATTGGACGAGCCCTCGATGGGACTGGACCCCAAAACGTTCAAGCAGGTGGTGGAGAAGATCCAGCTGATGCAGAGCAGTGGAAGAACCATTATGCTGGTTGAGCAAAATGCCCGCACCGGGCTGAGCATTGCCACAAAGGGCGTGGTGCTGGAAAGCGGACGGGTACGCTTAGAAGGCTCGCACACCGACGTTTTGCATAACCCTGAGATAGGACACCTTTACCTCGGCGGAACGCTTTCCAGTACGTAAAAACCTGGTTCGCTTCGTTCGTCCGTCGGGACTTGATAGAAAGGAAACAGCTATGGCAAGAGACGAATTAGTGCAGAGCGCCATTGATAACTGGGCCCCTCGCTTCATTGCGAATGGCGTGGATGCGATGGACTTTCAGCGCGTCACTAACAGCGTAGAACGTTGGGATGACTGGTGCCAACGATGGTCCGAGTGCGGGGCGATGCATCAACAGATGGGCGAAAAGGCCGAGGCGGAAAAGCACTATGTATCGGCGGCGACCCATTATTTTCATGCAGCAATTTCTTACCATTTTGGGAAATATTTGTTTGTGCGCCAACCACAGCAGCTACGTGTTGCTCATGAATATGTGATCAATGACTATAAGAAGGCCCTACCCTACTTTGATTTCCCCGGAGAACATGTTGCTATCCCCTACGAAAACGGCGGCACCATGTACGGCATTTTAAGAAAGCCCTGGCATACTCCCAAAGCCCCTGTTGTCATTCTCGTCCCTGGGCTGGATTCGGTGAAGGAAGAGCTGCACAACTATGGCGACGACTTTCTCAGACGAGGCATGGCCGTGCTGGCTATCGACGGCCCCGGTCAGGGAGAGATGGAGTTCGCATACCCGATGCGCTACGACTATGAGGTGCCGGTCAAGCATGCTATCGATTACCTGGAGAGCCGATCAGATGTCGATGCCCGGCGCGTAGGCTTGATGGGTGTGAGCATGGGCGGCTATTACGTCGTGCGAGCTGCGGCATTCGAGCCGAGAGTGACGGCAACGATCTCCAATGGTGGCCCCTATAGCCCCTTTGAGAACTTCCGGCAACGGCCTCTGCTCAGCCAGGAAACATTTATCCATCGCCTGAAAGCCTCAAGCGAGGAAGATGCGCTCAAGGCGTTACGCCAATTCAATCTAGAGGGCGTGGCTGAGAAAGTCGAGCATCCCTTACTCGTAATTGCGGGCCGCCGTGATAGACTGGTGCCAGCGGAACACGGGATGCGCATCGCGAGGGAGGTTGGCGATCAAGCGGATTTGTGGATGTTTGAGGACGGCAACCACGTCTGCAATAACATTCCCTATAAACACCGTCCGCAACAGGCCGATTGGATGCAACAGAAGCTCTGCTGATCCAATCGATTCTGATTTGGTGTTAAAACGGCTTAAATGTCACAGGCAAACTTTCAATCACGAAGACCACCCCGGTGTGGACCTCAATGGGAATGCCTTCTACACGGCGCAGGTCTTGCATCTGCTCTAACATCATAGGTAAGGCAATTTTCGCTTCGAGCCGGGCTAATGGTGCGCCAATACAGAAATGGATACCGTGACCAAATGTCACATGACGGTTGGGTTCACGGTCGATGATGAACTGATCTGCATCGGGGAATTGGCCAGCATCACGACAGGCAGCAGCCAGCCACGTCAGGACGGCCTGGTTCGCCGGAATATGCTGTCCGCCCAGTTCAACATCGGTGGTGGTGCGACGGAAAAGGAACCAGACGGGAGGCAGATAGCGCAACACCTCTTCAATTGCATTCGGCATCAGCGCAGGGTCACGCCGCACGCGCTCCAGCACATCGGGATAGTCGGTAAAGCAGAGAATGGCGTTGGCGATCAGGTTCTTGGTAGTCTCCTGACCAGCTGCCAACAACAAAATGCAAAAGTGAACCAGTTCGTTTTCGCTCAAGCGTTCGCCATCTATTTCGGCAACGCTCAAGGCGCTGACCAGGTCTTCGCGCGGCGACTTCCGCCGTTCTTCCAGCAGTTTGGAGAAGTAGCTGCCCATCTCCTCGAACATATTTTGCGGTGGTGGGCCGATTTCCTGGCCGCTGGTATTACCACCGCTCGCCATCGCCCAGCGTTGGAAGATGTCCCAATCTTCATCCGGTACACCAAGCATTTCGGCAATCACTTTGGCCGGGAGCGGAAAGGCAATGTCTGAGACAATATCCATCTTTCCCTGTGCTCGTACCTGGTCGAGTAGCTCCTGCGTAATCTGCGTAATGCGATCTGATAGATGGGCTACTGCCCGTGGTGTGAAAGCCAGATTGACCAGATTCCGCAGTTTGCGATGATCTGGTGGATCTTTCGAAACTAAGGTGTCCTCCAGGAAAGGAACGCTAAAGCCAGGCAACGGTTTTGAAGAGAACCGGCTGTAATCGGTCAGAACCTCTTTCACCTCCTCGTAGCCAAAAATCTGCCACAAAGGGAGCGGCTCGCTATTAAACACGGGATGCTGTGTTCGCATCTGCTCAAACCACGAGTAAGCGCGCGGAATATCTTCGGTCGAACGAGGCAAATATTGCAGAAACGAGGGTAGTTGAGGTTGTGCTTCTTGCATGTATCAAACCTTCCTTGGTCTTATTTACTAGCAAATCCTTCAAAGAGAATGTGTCCAAGCTGGTTACTAACTTCTTCGGGCGACAAGTGCTGCTGAATAAGTAAGTGCTCGTTGCGACTAAACCAGAGTGAGTGCATGAACGTCATCAGCACCAGTTCTAGCGAAATCGTCGAGTCAAACTCGCCCGCAGCACGACCCTGTTCCATAATGGCTCTGATCTGAGCAGCACACTGCTCCACGCGCTCCCGCAAGCGCCCTTTCTTTTCCAGCAAACTTTTGCGAATGTCCATGTCATGGTAGAGCAGTTGCAGTAAATGAGCCTTGCGCCCCTGGTGCTCTCGATAGACGGCAAGCAGAATCTGCTCCAGTTTGGCGCGAGCGGTCAGAGAAGAGGAAGCAGCAGCCTGCTGAATGATCTGCTCAAACAGCAGCAAGCCCCGTTCGTACAGAGCAAACCCCAGATCTTCTTTTTTCGGAAAGTGCTGATAGAGAGTCCCTTTTGCAATACCGGCACGGGCAGCAACTTCATCCATAGCGGTATCGTGATAGCCTTTCTCCACAAGCACTTCTTCTGCTACATCCAGGATCAATTCTGTTCGAACCTCGCGTAGCCTGTCTTTGAGCTGGCGCGGGGGCGTACCTGCTGACATCTGCTCCTCCATCACAAAACTTCTCAGAGGCGATGCCTTGCGTGTCCTCCGAGAAGCCAGATCACATTACAAATTAGACTTCCCGGTTCAAATTTTAAACTCGCAAGTCTAATTTTGTCAACCTGCATTCTGACGAAAAACGGTAAATAACGCGGGTGTACTAACAAAAAGAGAGAGTGGAGGGTAACACAGTTATTTTATCCTACTTGAGGGACGATATGGGTTCTCCAGATGAAAAGAACTAGTAATCACTGAAGTGAACATTGATTGGAATAAACAAGGAGAAAGAACATGACACTCATTCCAAGAGATCCGTTTGAAGCGTTGGTACCACTGCGCGAAGCAATGAACCGGCTGCTTGAAGACAGCTTCGTCGGTCCTACCCGCTTTGAACGGTTCACAGGCCGTACCTTCCTGGTGGACCTTTATGAGACAGAAGATCGACAGAAATACGTGCTTGAGGCATCGCTGCCAGGCTTCAAACCTGAAGATCTGCAAATCACGGCGGTGGGTGATACCATCACCATCCATGTGGGAAAAAAAGAGGTAAAGAAAGAAGAGAAGGCCAACTACGTCCGCCGCGAGCGCGTTGAGGGCGAGATGACCCGCTCCGTTGCCTTACCGACAGCCATCGATTCTGATAAGATCGAAGCTGCTTACGAGCACGGGATTCTGAAACTGAGCATCCCGAAAGCGGAGCAGGTGAAACCGAGGCAGATTAATATCCAAGCCAGGGAGTTTGCGAGTACTCTGTAGGAGATAGAGATCAGAAGGGAGAGCCAGGATATGCGGTATCCAGCTCTCCTTTTTGTTCTTGAGACTGGAAAATATAACCAGATCGGGACAACAGCAGACAAATAGTAAGAATCGTTACTTTGCACTTGATGATGCGTTACTTAGTACAGGCTGGACAGAAGTTTTCACTCCTGTATCTATGTGCATGCTTGTTGGCAACAAAGGGTAGAAAAGACTTTCTCCGGCACATTTCCAGCTCAATATGCGATTTTCACCGCTATATCCTGGGTTCCTTTTACTTATCCATTCCATCTTTATAGGGGGAATTTATGTCAACAACTCTTTCGCCATTACCCGCTACCCACAACCGTAATGCGCACAATCGCAATGCGCTCCAATCGTATATCCTGCTTGGTTTGGGAGTCATCTTTCTTCTTGGGGCGCTGCTCCTACGGCTCAATCCCCGAACCTACCCGGTCGGTCTTTTTTTATTTGGCTTCGGTCTGTTGGTCGCTTCTCTTATCAACCCCAGGCACCTGGTCATCGCAGGATTTTTCTACACCATCGTTGGAGCCGCCTTCTTTCTGGGCTTCAGAAAGATCGTTCCCTTTGATAATTCCCTGCTCATCATGGCTATCAGCCTGGCTCTTTTGGCCATTGCTGTGATGGCCCGCAAAGGTTACGTTGGGGCCGGAGCATTGACTCCAGGATTTTTTATTTTATTAGTGGGGATCATCCAATATCCACCACTAGGGCTAGGCCCTAAGCTAGCTCCTTTCGTGCTTTCGCTCTGGTTTCCTGGTATTGCCTTGCTCGTTATTGGGTTGGCATACTGGATCATAGGACAACGTAGGGCGTAACCTATCCGAGTGAACAGGCGCTGCGGCTTATCTGTCCACAGGAGCTACAGAGTCCGGCCAAGAAGCCTCTGCATTGAATACAGAGGCTTCTTAAGTAGAAGTTTTTTTTGTCAATTTTGCGCGGACAGGCTACCCCTGCGTGTGAGCGATTCTGCAAACTCAATACCCTCTAGTGGCTCATTACGGAGATCAATGCTCTCTCCCCTCCAACCGTAGAGGTGTCCTAATCGTGATCTTCCATCCCAACCCACAGCAGTGGTAAAACCTGCCGCTTCTAGTATTTTTTGCAGGCCGTCGTGTTTGATCTGCGAGATGCCATCGTGAAA
>DASTZT010000138.1:0-4131 GCA_035764225.1 Ktedonobacteraceae bacterium | reverse complement strand
ATGCCCCCCTGGCTGAAATCATGGGGCGCGTACTCTGGGCACCGGAGGTTTTCAACTGTTTAGATACGGGAAATGTAGAGATTCTGGCGCAGTTCGGCACGCCGGAGCAGCAGGAGCAGTGGCTCTTTCCATTGCTCGATGGCAAGATTAATTCGGCTTTTGCCATGACCGAACCGGACGTTGCCAGCTCGGACGCCACCAATATCCAGCTCGCGATTCGCCGGGATGGGGATCAGTATGTGCTCAACGGTCGCAAGTGGTGGACGACCGGTGCCGCTCGTGTACGCTGTAAGTTCATCATCGTGATGGGGAAAACCAATCCCGATGATCCTGATACCCATCGTCAGCAGAGTATGGTGATTGTGCCGCGTGATACCCCAGGATTGACGATCAAGCGTAATTTATCGGTCATGGGCCATTTTGATAATCTGGGCCATTGCGAGCTGCTTTTTGAGGGTGTGCGCGTGCCCGTGAAGAACTTGCTGGGCGAAGAGGGTAGCGGGTTTGCCATTGCGCAGGCGCGGCTGGGGCCGGGACGCATCCATCATTGTATGCGGGCGATAGGGCAGGCGCAATATGCGCTCGAATTGATGTGCCAGCGAGCCGTCTCGCGTGTGGCCTTCGGTAAACCTCTTGCGGAGCAAGGCATGATTCAGGATTGGATCGCGCAGTCGCAGATGGAGATAGAGCAAGCCCGTTTGTTGACGTTAAAGGCTGCCTGGATGATGGACACGGTGGGTAAGAAAGTGGCGCAGAAGGAGATCGCCATGATTAAAGTGGTGGCGGCCAACTTAATCACCAATGTGACCAATCGTGCTATTCAGGTATTTGGGGCGGCGGGCCTCTGCGATGATTTCCCACTGGCGGAATTGTGGACCAATGGGCGGACGATCCATATCGTCGATGGCCCGGACGAGGTTCACAAACGGGCGTTGGCGCGCTATGTGCTGCGTGAGCTAACCCACTAATGGCAGAAAGGGGATGCTATGGACCAGCTTACACCGTTAATCAATGCAGAAAATCTGCGTCAGTATCTCGCCCGGCACTTTCCAGGGGAAGATGCGCCCCTTGAGTTTGAGCATATCAGTGGAGGGCATTCCAACGAAACATTTTTCGTGCGACGCGGCATGCGGGAGTGGGTATTGCGCCGTCCGCCGCGTGGTCCGCTGCTGCCAACGGCCCATGATGTCTTGCGTGAATATCGCATTCTCCACGCGTTGAATACCATCGACCTCCCTGTGCCACGCGTCTTGCTCGCCTGCGACGATCCCGATGTGATCGGTGCGTCATTTTATTTGATGGAGCGTGTGCCAGGAATCGTGATTCACCAGGAATTGCCCTCGTATGGGGCAGATCCGGCTGGTCGGCGCGCCATCAGTCGTGCTTTGATCGATGGGTTGGTGGCGCTGCATCAGGTCGATTGGCAGGCGGTAGGTCTGGGCAATCTGAGTAAGCATGATGGTTATTTGCAACGGCAATTACGGCGTTGGATCGATCAGTTGGAGCGTTCCCGCCAGCGTACGATACCCGAATTAGCCCTGATTACCGCCTGGTTAATGGAACGGCTGCCCACTTCGGGTCCGACCACGATTGTGCATGGTGATTATCGCATCGGCAACGTCATCTATGCACTTGAGGAGCCGCGCGTGGCCGCCATTGTAGATTGGGAAATGGCCACATTGGGAGATCCGCTGGCCGATGTGGGGATTTTGCTCGCCTCCTGGCGTGAGCCGAGCGACCCTCCATCGCAGATTGTCTCCCAGTTGTCGCCGCTTACAGCGGAGGAGGGCTTTTTCACGCGTGCCGAAGTCGCGGCCTATTACGCGGAACTGACGGGACAGCCTGTGCGCGATCTCGCATTTTATCGCGTCTTGGCGCTGTGGAAGCTGGCGATTTTGCTTGAGGGGAGCTATGCCCGTTTTACGGCAGGCACAACCGATGATCCCTTTTTTGCCACGTTGGAGCAGGGAGTGCCGCAATTAGTGCAGCAAACCTGGCAGATTTGTCGGGAAGCGCTATAGCAAAGCCAATGGCTTCCCTTGAGCGATGGGGCAACTGGCATCAGGTTTTTGGCGAAGCATGCTCTAAGTGTGTATTGAGCGCCGTGTCCAGATGATAGCAGGCGGTGATGAGGGCAAGGTGCGAAAAAGCCTGAGGGAAGTTGCCCAGCGCCTCCCCGGTTGGACTGATCTCCTCAGCGTAGAGGCCAACGTGATTGCTGTAGGCGAGCAATTTTTCGAGCCTCAAGCGGGCCTCATCCAGTCGGCCCGCCAGCGCCAGATCTTCCACCATCCAGAAACTACAGGCGGTAAAGGTGCCTTCCTTGCCCTCCAGACCGTCGCTGGCTGCATCCTGGGGATTATAGCGACGCACCAGCGGCCCGGCACTTAGCTCCTGTTCAATCCTACGCATGGTGGAGAGCATGCGCGGCTCCCTGGTTCCTGTGAAGTGGGTAATCATCATCAACAAGGAGCTGGCATCTACTGCGTTGCTCCCGTAATACTGGACAAAGCTTTGCTTTTCCTGGCTCCATCCTTTCTCCATAATCTGATGGTAGATCTGCGCTCGTATTTTCGCCCAGTCATCTGTTGGGGCAGGCCAGCCCCGGTGCCGGGTTACGCGAATGGCGCGATCAAAGGCGACCCAGTTCATCAGGCGCGAGTGCAGAAATTGTTTTGGGCCTCCTCGCACTTCCCAGATACCTTCGTCAGGCTCTTGCCAGTGCTGGCTCAGCCAGTTGAGGAGATGACGTATGTGTACCCAGAGATCATAGGTGATGGCTTGATGGCGATTAAAGATGTAGATGGCATCCATCATCTCTCCGTAAATGTCGAGCTGCTTCTGTTTGTAGGCTCCATTGCCGATCCGTACAGGTTGGCTATGGCGGTAGCCCTCTAAATGATCGAGGGTGATCTCGGTCAGGCCATGTTCACCACTGATGCCGTACATGGGTTGGAGGGAACCGTTATCTCCCAGTTCATGGCACCTGGCATCGAGCCAGCCCATAAACGCTTCCGCCTCTTTCGTCAGGCCCAGGGTGAGCAGGCTATAGAGCGAGAAGGAGGCGTCGCGAATCCAGGTGTAGCGGTAATCCCAGTTGCGTGCTGCGCCAACTGCTTCCGGTAAACTGGTGGTGGGCGCGGCCACAATCGCCCCTGTCGGAGCATAGGTTAACAGTTTCAAGACGAGGGCCGAGCGTTGCACCATTTCGCGCCAGCGCCCTTGATAGCGACATTGAGAGAGCCAGGTCTGCCAGAAGTGCGAGGTTTCATGAAAAGCTGTCTGATACTCTGCTTCTGACAGTGGCTTTTGCGCCTGCTCTCTTTCGTTGGAGCAGCTCAGGAGAAAATGCAGCGTGTCTCCGCGATGGAGCGTAAATGTGGCATGGACTCCTCCCTGCCCATCGTGTTCAAGCGCGATAGGAGCAGCGAGCGTGAGATGGAAACTGGAATGTTGGAAGGTAGTTGTTTTGCCTGAAATATCGACGTGGTGTGAGTCGCGAGCGTAGTTAAAGGCTGGTCGGCAGGTGAGTGTGAGGGAGAGGGAGCCATGCACGACGCTCACCGAGCGGATGATTTTATGTTGATGCTCGCCTGTACCTACCTGCTTGATCGGCATAAAATCGGTTACCTCTGCCACACCATCGACGCTGAGAAAGCGCGTGAGCAGCATATTGGTTTCCGGCAAATACAATTGCTTGCATTTGACGTTCGACATATCCGTCGGTGAGATACGAAAAAAACCAGCTTTCTGGGCGTCAAGAATTGCGCCAAAGACGCTAGGAGAATCAAAGCGCGGCAGGCAGCACCAATCAATGGAGCCGTTTTGGCCCACTAAGGCAACGGTATGCAGGTCTCCAATCAGCGCATAATCCTCTATGGGAAGATAGTGTTGCGATGGATAGAAAGAAGGATGAGTTTTTGCTTGTGACATAGCCAGTCTGCCTTTCTAAATGTGTTCACATTTATTCAACACATTTTCGATTGCGGTGAAAACGTCCGCACACCGCACGGACTCATCCGTGTGTGGCCCAAGCCGGGCAAGATACCGCTTGAGAATATTGACCGCGCTATTTTCATCCCGGTCCATCACCAAGCCGCATTCTATATTCTCGCAACGATAGGTTCGTTT
>DASTZT010000137.1:0-11036 GCA_035764225.1 Ktedonobacteraceae bacterium | reverse complement strand
TGATAGGAGTTTTTCAAGCTTTCGTAGAGGCTGGCGTTTTCAATGGCCAGGGCGGCAAGACTCGCCAGCACTGAGAGAAACTGGGTATCGTCTTCGTTGAAGTGGGTCTTCTCTCCTGTGTAGACGCGCAACACGCCAATGGCTTTGCCGTGAACCTCAAGTGGCACGATCAGAATAGAAACCAGTCCCTCGTTGCGGGCCGCTTCCTGATACTGGAAGCGCGGATCGGCCCTGGCATCCGCAACATACACTGGAGAGCCTTGAAGCGCCTCGCTATCAATAGAACTCCGTGCGATATCGACTGGCCCTTTCGCCAGGTAGTGGCTACTCAACCCGTAAACCGCGCTTAGACGAAGCTGGCCGGTATCGGGATCAAATAAGCGTAGGGCACAAGCCTTTACCTGCATTGCTTCAGTGATGCTCGTTACCACACTCTGCAATACCTGGTCGAGTTCAAGGCTGGATGAGATCGTCAAAGCCGTCTGGTAAAGGGCTGTATAGTAGTCACGATGTGTACGTGGTGGAGGACTTGCAGGGTTGAAATCTGTTGCCATCGTTATAACCTCCCCGAATGATCTCTACTTAACTTAGCGAAATACGCAAAGCATACATACAGGTAATACGTACTCATTGTAGCATACGTATTTGGGCAAAGAAAATATGGAGAGGTTATGCTGGCTCAGCCTCTATGGCTGTATTTTATGCTGTCAACAGTAATGTCATCTGGAGTCTTCAAGCTGTGCTGGGCTGAGAGGGTGCTGGATCTTGCACGAGCCACACGCGACAGGGCGCGTTAGCGAGCACATAGGGTACGATTTTACCCAGGTTATTGGTTTTGCTATCGCTGCGTACAAAGCCGATCAATAGCAAGGCGCAATGGTGGTCTTTGGCCTCATCAACAATTGCGGTTCCTGCATCCCTGGCCTGAACTACCTCGGCGATAGCTTCACATCCCACACGTTCCGCGATCTCCATTGCAGAGTGCAGCAGATGATCGGCCCGCTCGGACTCGTTGGTGAGAACGGCTTTTAAGGGTAACGCTCGTGGGACTTCAATAACGTGTACAAGATGAACCTTACGTTTGGCTCCTTTTGCCATCTGGCAGCCCAGATAGACCAGGTTGAAATCGAGCTTGTCCCCACCGATGACAATGGCAATGTCTCCGGTGGCACCTTCTCCCAGAGCGGATTTGCTGATCTCAGACTCTTCTTTCGCTCTGGAACCCCATAAGTGAACCATGATTTTTTTCCCCTTTTGCTGGAGCGTGATCAAACAGCTTCGTCGAGCACCTGCGTGCCAGCTCGCTTTGTTCAGGATAGGGTAAATCCGCTATCCAAGACATTTGAATTCTAATCTCTCAGTGCTCCTGGCGTCAATACTACATAACATTTGGATAATGGGCTAGCTAATCTGGTTCTATGGTTGCTGTCAGGTTATAACTAAGCAGCCGCTCCTGATAATATTCAGCCGCTTCTTTGGGACAAACGACGACAATGGCATTACCAGTGAGATGCGCTGTGAGCATGATGCGCTCTGCTTCCTGGATGCTCAGGCTATTGACTGAGTTCAGCAGCGCGAAGACAACGTACATCATGTCATTGACATCATCATCAAAGAGAATGACCTTGTAAAGTGGAAGCAATTGCGTGCGCTGGCGTACCACCTCCTCTGGTTTTATTTGCAGGTGCGGTTGCGTATCATTGAACATTGAAAGCTCTCCAAAAAGGAATAATGCTGAACCAACATAATAATTTATGGATCTTGCCTTATCAAGTCTATTGTAACCAAGTGTTAGCCATTTTACTAGTGGTTTGGGGAACTATTCTGCCCCAAAAAAAATCACCTTGTCTGATGTCAGATAAGGTGATTTTTTTGCGAGATATTTATTCTCGTCTCCCCACGCTTCTATCAATTTTGCCTTGATTATTGAGCAAAATCGCTCGTGCGCGTGATTTTTTGCTGATGTTCTCAGGATCGGCAAAACGCAGCGCGACGACGGTGAGACCACCAGGGGGAGGACCACTGGCGGCTTTTGCCGAGGGTATCGTCTGTCCAATGGCTCCGCGCACTCGTCCACGCCGGAGCAATCCCAGAATGGCTCCCAGGATCAGTCCAATCGCGGCTCCCACGATAATTGTGACGGGTTCTGGTAGCGTGGGGAGAGCAAAGCTGGCCGCGAAGGTCAGGCCGCCCAGGATGAGACAGCTAATGATGGCGAAAGTGATCACCAGTAGCGGATTTGGGCCTGAACGCTGCGTTTGCAGGAAAAACTCGCTGCGCGTCCGATTCGGTCCGTGCTCACGAAACTGGCCGTTCCCCACCAGACCAGAGGGGAGTTGATAGACCTCTTCATTATCGAACCCTGCGTTGCGCAGTTTAGAGGCCGCCTCTTCCGCCCTGGTCTCATCTGGAAAAACCGCCAGCAGGTCATACTCGGCAGGTTGTTGTTGTTGTCGTTGCATAGAAATAGCTCCTGCTATAGGGTTAGCGGAATACGCATGTATCCTGCTCTATTATACATCGCCTCTACTCATCGGGAGGGAGAGGTTTTTGCTGAGCAAAGGCATTGCCAGAAGATCGGATCTAGTGCCGCTGTAATGATTCCAGCACAGCGGCGATTTCATGGCGCACGCGGTCATTGTGGGCGATCTCGGCGTGAACTTTTTCCCAGCCGTGCATAATGGTGGTATGATCGCGTCCTCCCAGCTCCGCGCCGATCTGGATCAGGGATGCGTTGGTCTCTTCGCGCATCAAATACATTGCGACTTGGCGCGGCCAGACAATATCGCGGTCTCGCTGTTTCCCGCGCAACAGATCGGAAGCGACGTTATAATAGCGGCATACCCCTGCCAGCACTTCGCTCACGGTCAGCGTCGAGGATGGTTTCTTTTCACTATAGATACGAGCCAGCGCCTCTGCTGCCAGCCCCACCGTTAGTGGTGCGTCGTTGAGGGTGGCATAGGCGATAACGCGGTTGAGCGCCCCTTCCAGCTCTCGTACACTGCTGCATTCAGGCCGCGCGACATACTCGATGACTGCTGGTGGGATGGTGAAGTGGAGCGATTCGGCTTTAGAACGCAGAATCGCCAGCCGATGCTCGTACACTGGAGGCTGCACATCAGCCAGCAGTCCCCATTCAAAACGAGAGCGCAAACGGTCCTGTAAGCTATGGATCGCCTTCGGAGGTCGGTCGCTGGTGACGACAATTTGCTTGTTGGCATTGTGCAGCGTATTAAAGGTATGAAAAAACTCCTCTTCGGTGGACTCTTTGCCAGCGATAAACTGGATATCGTCAACGAGCAGGATGTCGATCTGACGGTACTTGGCCCGGAATTCTTCCGTTTTCTGGAAACGAATCGCGTTGATAATCTCGTTGGTAAACTTTTCAGAGGTTACGTACAGAACGTTTAAGCCGGTGGTCTCGCCGACATGGCCGACGGCATGCAGCAAGTGAGTTTTGCCCAGACCGACGCCGCCATAGAGGAAAAGAGGATTGTAGATACGCCCTGGATTTTCCGCAACGGCGAATGAGGCTGCGTGGGCCAGCTGGTTTGATTTACCGACGATGAAGGTATTGAACGTATAGCGCGGGTTGAGCAACGTTTCTGGCAGGAGCAGTGCTCCCCCTGTTGCTGGCTGCCGATAATCTTGCTCGTCTGGTTGTTCCTCAGGAGAGGGCGTATAGGCGTTATTGTAGGTTGAACTGCGATGCACATTCGGCAGTGGCATCAGGGTTCCCATAGAGTTCATGGCGGCGGAGGCGGCATCTGCGATGCGCCTGACACCATGTGACGCGGAAGAGCGTCCACGCGCCATGCGATAGGGTCGTTTATTGATGGGGAGAATCTTGTTTTCCGCACCGTCAGGTGCCTGTTCCTGCGCCTCTTTCGCCACCACAAATTGAAGCTCAAGGGGACCGCCAGTAACCTCTAATAGAATAGAGCGGATCGTCTCGATAAAGCGGCCTTCCAACTGGGCTTTAGCAAATGTTGAGGGGACACATATGGTAAGAATCCCATCTTGAAATGAGGTTGCTGAGGAACCCTGGAACCAGGTTGTAAAAACAGCAGGGCTAACCTTTGTTCGCAACCGTTCTAAAGCTGTTTGCCAGATTTGTTTTGCATTCACGCGTTATCACCCCTCTGGGGACACTTCACATATATCAGCGGACAGGCTCTCTACGTTTGATCTGTTTTTGCCATCACCAGAAGCCAGCTCCCGCTATAATTTGTATATCAGCATAGCATCCTGTCTAAAGAGAGTAAAAACAGCCCCCTGTGTATATTTTAGACTGAGCGGATCGTAATCGTATCATCAAAGTAAAACGCTGTAAAGCCCTCAATTTGTACCAGATTGAGAACTAACTCATAGGTTTTTCTCTTGTTTTACGCTATACTGAGCGGAAAGAATATCCAGTCAGAGCGAGCATGATATTTAAGCGTCTCACTCGTTTATAATGTTGATGGTCCTGTAAGGTATATCCCATGCTAAGGAGCTTTTAATGCCTATATATCAGATCTTATCTTCCTTGATACGGAGGCAGGGTACTCAATGGGGGGTATCTAAAGAGCCGACAAACTATGCCTGGCCGTTCCTTCTGGGGGTTATTTTGATAGGGAGTATGCTACTGGCAGCATGCTCTGATGCCAATATTGTCGGTGGAGGGAACGCAACTCCGACGCCAGTGGGCACCTCCAGCATTCACTGGTGCGGCAATCCCCTGGTGGTTTTTCGCGATGAGGCCGCGCCTACCACGCCAACCCCTGGCGCAACGGCGACGCCCGGCACATCGTTAGACCCCGCCAATGGTGTGCCGAAAACCATTACCGATTGGAAGGTAGTGAAAGCAAATCTTGGGTTCACGGTCTTTCTGCCGTCAACGTTCCCTGCTGGTACCTGCCTGACCAGTGCTTCGAGCACCTTGCGCGATCCTATTATTGGCAGTATTTTTACCATTGGCTACCTGCTACCCAATCACGATGCCATTAGCCTGTCGGAAGCCCCGCTCCGTTCACAAAAAAACGCGGCTTTCCAATGTAGCACATCTGTGAGTACGACGATTACTGACGGAGGAGCCAAGGGAGGAACACCAACCGCGACCACTACTTCCGCGCAAGACCCGGTGCAGCTCTGTACAGGTGGTCGGGATACGACAAACATTGTGTTTTCGGCGCGAGGGAGCACCGCTAGTTTACAAAAGTTTTTTCTTGCTTTGCAGCCCAATCTTAATTGGCTGCCAGCCTCGTAGGATTACAGTACTGCTTAGCCGCGATGGGGAGTATTATAGGCGATGATAGCACAGATTGAGAGGGATCATGAATACCGTTTGTCCAAGTTGTAACGCTGTTTTGGGGGCTGGTACGCGCTTTTGTACGAATTGCGGGGCCGTAGTGAACGCGCAACCTTCGCCTCCTTCATGGGCATCTGCTAATCCGGGTGGGGCCGCGTATCAGCAGCAATCCTGGGGAGGTGCCGGTGCGTCCCCATTAGATTCGCTGGGCTTTGCATCACAAAATGCCTCCATTGGACAAAGCCTGAACAATGATGCCGTACTGAAAAAGGCCATCCTTGCTATCGTTGGGCTTATTATAGGAACGCTGGCGCTGCTCGTCTTCTTAGGTGTGTTGGCCGTACTGATCCCACAATTGCGTTGCGTTTTTTTAATCGTGATCGCCGTTACGCTCCTGATCCCCTGGATCATTTACGTGAACATTCGCCGCTATATTCGTCGTACTATTGGTACAATTGGTCGTATCGGGTGGTTTTTTTAAACAGACCTATCGACGCTCAACTTTCGCTTTTGGTATAATGACAAAGGTTTTGTAATCGCATGTAAGATGCATGCATACAAACGGGAGGACGATATTATGGATAATAAGTGTCCCTATTGTGGGGCGGATACAAGGCCAGGAGACAACTTCTGTTTAAATTGCGGCAACCGCCTGCCTTCTGTAACTCCCTCTCAGCAGGCGCAAGCGGTAACAAATGATGCCACCCTCGCGGCGGAAGAAGATTGGGCGGCAGCTCAAGGCGCGTCCCCTGCTCATGCCTGGTCAGATGCGGGCGCGGCAACCGTTGCCGATTCAAGTTCAGAACCAACTTCCTACCAGACTGAGGCTGCGGTTTCTACGATGCAGGCAACAATGGACAAAATTGAGCAGCCCGCGCACGTCATTCTACGTTCAGAAACTGGCGAAGTCGTGCAGGAATACCCTCTTGATAAATTCGAAATGTCTATAGGGCGTGCTCCCAATAGCGATATATTGTTGTCGAAAGATAAGTTAACGTCGCGCCGCCATGCCACGATACACTATGAAAACGGTCAGTATGTACTCCGCGACGAGCGCAGCGCCAATGGTACTTTTGTCAATGGGCAACAGCTTGATGAGATGAAGCCATATGTGTTGCAAGATGGAGATCAGATTGGGATCGGCGAACATGAGCTGACTTTCCGGGCTGTTGGCTCTTCTGCTCCTGCCGTAGAGGATTTGCCGACGATGGCCGTGCCTCCGATGGAGGTCACTTATCGTACGCAGGGGGATGAGAATATGACGGCAGCGTCAGCAGACGATTTTGGCACGAAAGAGAGTGTGGACGTGGAGCAGCCAGAACCAGTTTTTGCTCAGCCAGAGCCGGTAAGTGTCACTCCTGAGCCTATTGCGACGCCTGCCCCATCGCTCCCTGAGCCCGAAGTTATCCCGGCGACGCCCGCTCCTGTTGAGAGCGTGAGCAATACACCACTTCCCACCCATACCGATGAGAATGTCAATCTATCGCATTTCACTGGCTTGCCAATGCCGACCTTGCCAGATATGACCGCTCTGATGGCAGCTCTCTCAACGCTGGATGGACAGGTGACATCGCTTCAGGAGCAGCTCAACTCGACTCAGGATAGTTTGCGCAATCATGAAGCTGAACTGGCCCGAACAACTAGCCAGTTGCGTACCGGTCTGCGTCGCGTCTCCGAAAGGATGGATAACACCATTGCTGATGTCGCTCGCAGTCGCGAGGCCCTGGCCTGGGCAGAGCTGCTGCAATTAATGGAAGACGTGATGAACAACCCGCGCGATATTGAGTATGTGACCAAGATGGCGCGGAAAGCGCGTGAGCTGAACAAAGTTTTCCAGCTTCATCAGAATGTGCTCAACACAATGGCCGAGTGCAATAGCCTGTTGCGCAGCATGATTGGCGAAGACAGATAACCATGTAGGGGCAGGGCTTGCCCCTGCCCTGAGACGGGATCTCGACAAGGGCAGGGGCAAGCCCTGCCCCTACACATTTTTCCCATTGGATACTGGCATGCAAAAACAAGTAGATAGTGGCACCGAACTCGATCCCCTCGATCCTTCCACACGGAATAATTCCACTCGTGTTGATGCTATTGTAATTGGGGCGGGTCTGGGGGGATTGCTGAGCGCGGCACAATTGCTGCGCTGTGGGAAGCGAGTTGTTGTGCTGGAGCGGTTGCCGCATAGTGGAGGACGGTTCACCGCCAAAACGTTTCAAGGAGTGCAGGTGAGTACGGGGGCAGTACACATGGTCCCCTTTGGCAGTAGCGGTGTACTGGCCCACATGTTACGTCGTCTGCGCATTCCTCACCGCTTCTTTGATGCGGACGTGTTTGGTTCATTTCATGTTGGAGGTCAGCAATACCGTTCGCGTGGCCTGCTAGGCGTCTTCAAATTTCTGGGGCCGCGCCAATCCTTCTGGTTTACGCGCATTGGCTATTTAATGTTCTTTCGTCCTCTTCCTCAACGAGAGCGCGATCTTCCCTTTGATCTCTGGCTTGAGCGCCATATCAATGTGGAGCGCAATCCTCGCCTGGTCGCTTTCTTCGAGCGCATCTCGCGTTTTGCCCTCAGTCTTGAATTGAGTCAGGTTCGCACTGCTGAGGTTGTGCGAACAACGAAAAATATGCTACGCTATGGTGCTCCTGCCATCGTGCAAGGTGGCTGTGGCGAGCTAACGCATACGCTAGAGCAACATATTCTGGCGCAGAAGGGCGAGATCCGCCTTTCCTGTGAGGTGCTGGAACTACTGCATCAGGATGGGCATATCTGCGGAGTGCGGGTGCGCAACAAGACGAAGCAGCAGGAAACCATCCTCTACGCCCCGCTGGTGGTGAGCGATATCGGTCCACGAGCGACCGATGCGCTCCTCCACAACCATCGTCTAACGCAGGCGGAGGTGCTCAAGCAACAGAACGCACGATGCCGGGAAGGCGAGGCTCTCCATGAAGCGGTCGGGCTGAAGGTTCATGTGCTGAGCGATATCTCGCTGATCCCACATAAGGGCATTATGTACTGTCTTGATACAAAGCGCATTGCTGGTATCGTACAACCAACCAATAGTGACCCGCGCCTTGCTCCTCCAGGCAAACACCTGCTGATTAGCCACCAGGTTATTCAAAGCAACAATATTGAGGAAGAGCGGGAACTAGCTCTGGCCGATTTACGTATGCTCTTTGGTGAGGTGTTTGATACGCACTGTCGCGTTGTGACGATGGGCACGTATCGTGGCGAATGGCCCGTCAATCGCCTTGCGCAGGGAGAAGATGCGAGCATACAGACAGCAATCCGGGGCCTCTACCTGGTTGGTGATGCCGTCAAACCATCCGGCTATCTCATGGTTGAAGGTGTTGCCCAGAGCGTCAATCGCTTAATGGATCTGCTCGATGATCTTAACCAGGAGCGTGATCTGGCTCGTGTGGGTCGCAAGCGCAATGAGCAACCAGCTCCGTCTCGTTTGAACGCGCTGCGCTGGTTGTGGCAAGCGCCTGGCAACTCTGGCAAACGCTAAGGGGAAGGGTTGTTTTATTCGGCTATCCTATTCACAAAACGAAATATCCAGAAAGGATTGTTATGAATGTGCATACCGCAGGCGCGCCCTACTACCTGATTAGCGGAGGAACGCCATTGCGTGGGGAGGTAACGATCAGCGGAGCCAAAAATGCTGTCTCTAAAATGATAATGGCCTCCCTGCTAACAACCGAACTGTGTGTATTGCGCAACGTACCATTGCTGGGCGATCTTGATTTGACGGTGAAACTGTGCCGGGGATTAGGCTCCGAAGTGCAGTTGGACGATCATGTTCTCTCGATTCGCTCGCCGCAAATCAAAAGTACTACGGTATTGAACGAAGTCGGCGGCCTGAATCGGATCAGTGTGATGGCGATAGGGCCGTTGCTGCATCGTTGCGGCGAGGCCACCATTCCCAGGCCCGGCGGTGATCGCATCGGGCCGCGTCCGGTCGATTTTCACATCAACGGGCTACGACAGATGGGGGCGAATATTGTTGAGGAGGAAGACCACTATTATTGCTCCACCCTGAAAAGGCTCCAGGGGACAACCATCAAACTGCCATTCCCCAGCGTCATGGCGACCGAGAACTTTTTGATTACGGCCTCCCTGGCTCGTGGGGTCACCGTGATTGAGAATGCCGCGCTGGAGCCAGAGATTATCGACCTGATCAAACTGTTGCAGAAGATGGGGGCGATCATTGAGATGAAGGTGGATCGGCGTATCGTGATCGAGGGGGTCGATACGCTGCGCGGAGCCAGCCACACGCTATTAAGCGACCGTAACGAGGCGGTCTCGCTGGCTATCGCGGCCTTTCTGACAAAGGGCGACGTGTATCTACGCCGCGCTCAGCAAGATACTTTGCTCACCTTCTTGAATACCCTTTCTAAGATGGGATTATGTTTTGAAGTCGATGATGAAGGCATTCGCTTTACCAGCGTAGGCAAGCCCCCTCCTGCGATTGCGCTGGAGACGGATGTCCATCCGGGGTTTATGACCGACTGGCAGCAGCCCTTTACCATTTTATTGACGCAGGTCAATGGAATGTCGGTGGTGCATGAGACAATCTACGAGGATCGTTTTGGCTATACTAGCGCTCTCCAGGGCATGGGAGCGCATATCGGCCTCTATCCTAAATGTCTGGGAGAGGTGCCATGCCGTTTCCGCGAGAAGCAGTATATGCATAGCTGCGTTGTGCGCGGTCCAACACCACTCAAGGGTACCCAGCTTTACATCCCCGATATTCGTGCTGGCTGCTCTTATATCCTCGCCGCGCTCTGTGCCGAAGGAACCTCTAAAGTTTACGGGATCGAACATATTGAGCGCGGCTATGAGCATCTTGACATGAAGTTGCGCAGCCTGGGCGCGAAAATAGAGCGTATGAACGGAGAAGAACGATGACGATCAATGCAGAACGTTGTTTAATGGCGATCCACGCCCATCCCGATGACGAGTGCTTTCATGGTGGAACGTGGATTCGCTACCGCCGTGAAGGTGTCAAAACCGTGCTGGTGACTTGCACAATGGGCGAGGAAGGGGAGATCCACGATCCGGATTTGGACCCGGTTGAGGCTCAACCCCGGCTGGCAGAGATTCGTGAGCGCGAACTGCGCTGCTCTGTGCAGCAGCTTGAAATTAGCGAGCTGATCTTGCTGCGCTATCGCGATTCCGGTATGGCTGGTACTCCGTCTAATCAACGCCCGGACGCTTTTACCAATACCAATTTTGAGAAGGCGTTGGAGCGCGTGGTCCGCCTGGTGCGTCAGCACCGTCCTCAGGTGCTGATTAGCTACGACGAAAACGGCGGCTATGGGCATCCCGACCACATCATGGCGCATCGCCTGGCAGTCGCGGCCTTCGACGCTGCTGGAGACGCGCTCCGCTTCCCTGATGCTGGCGAACCCTGGCAGCCCCTGAAGCTCTACTATACCGCCATCTCGCGTTCCTTCTTTCAGCGAGTGCGAGCCTATCTCAAGCAGCAGGGTCTGCCTGATCCCTTTGAGCAACGGGAACGGGAGGCGCGTGAAAAGGCGTTGGCGGAGGGAAAATCGCTGGATGAAATGCCGCGCATGGGCTTTGGACGAGACGATGCCGAACTGACCACGCAGGTCACCGTCCCTGGAACCTACGAGCAGAAAATCGCGTCGTTCCGTTGCCACCGCACCCAGATGCCGCAAGATCGCTTCTGGTTTGCCGCATCCGGCAAAGAGGCCGAAGAACTTTTCTCGAAGGAACCCT
>DASTZT010000136.1:0-10831 GCA_035764225.1 Ktedonobacteraceae bacterium | reverse complement strand
CTAATCTGTTCTTCGATGCCAGCCAGCGCGGAGGCCTGAGCCAGACCGGCAAATACTTTATTGGCGGTCTTTTACGCCACATTCGGGGCCTGCTGGCTATCACCTGTGCAAGCCCGAATTCGTATCGTCGCCTATTGCCACATTATTGGAGTTCCGCTTTCGATACTTATGGCTTCGATAACCGCGAATGCGCGATTCGCGTACCATCGCTTTTCAGTGGGCGCGAGGCCAGTTCGATCAATCTTGAACTCAAGTGCGCCGATCATAGCGGCAATCCTTACCTGGCATTGGGCGCGTTTATCGCCGCCGGATTAGACGGCATCAAAAACCAGCTCGATCCCGGCGAACCGCAGGAGATTGATCCTGGCAACTATAGCGACGAGGAGCGGGAGCAGCGCGGCATCCGACGCTTACCGACCATGCTCGACGAAGCCCTTGATGATTTGGAGCGAGACAACGTCTTGATGGACGCGCTCGGACCATTGCTGGCAAGCTCGTATCTGGCGGTCAAACGCAACGAAGTGGACTTTTTTAAAGAGAAGTCGCTTGAAGAAGAGACGCTTCAGCATTTCTATAAGTATTAAGCATAAATTTGCTAAGTTGGGCAACACGTTGGTAAAAAACCAACACTATTATAGCCACGACCTCAAGTCTTCGCTTTCTAAGAACTTGAGATCATGGCTATGATGGAACGGGAGACAACACCCCATGATAGGATCGGCAGGAGATTTGTGATCAGCTGCCTGATCGTCTCACTACTCTAAACCTTAGAGGTTTGAATAGGGGGTCGTTGTCGAGCCGGATTTCGCCGCCCTCTTTGTGGTGTCGGCTACATCCTGCCCCGTCTGCTTTACCTCTGAGGCGCTCTTTTGCGTCAGGTCGCTGACATTACTGGTGGCATTTTTGACTGTCGAAGCTGCCTGCTGGGCATAATCCTTCAGTGTGCCTGCCGTCTGAGAAACGCGATCAGTGACCTGCTGCGTATACATATTCAACTGTTCGTTCTCAGGCAGATATCCACGCAGTTCGTTTAATCGCTCGCTCACCAACCGGCGCATCTCGTCGCCTTTCATTGGCGCAACTAGCAGACCGATGCCAGCACCGATAAGAATTCCTTTGAAGAAGTTGTTCATGCTCAATGTCCGTCCTTTCCTAAAAATCTCCCGACCTATGGGTATCTATGAGATGGTATCCCCTCATAGCTGTTTTCACGAAAACTCACTGACTAAGACACGAATAACACAAGTAATAAGTTTCAAGGCAGCAGCCATTTACCCTAACAAGTTGTAAGGGCTTTGCAACAGACGTTTGACTTCCTGGATAAAGCGTGCCGCCGTTGCGCCGTAGAGGATGCGATGATCCGCCGATATGGTCATTGGCATGATATCGCGCAACACGGGCTGCTCTTCTATCGGCACAAATTGCCGTCGCGTCGAGCCTATGGCCAGAATAGCGGCCTCCGGCAGATTGATAACGGCGATGAAATCGGTCACATCCATCATGCCCAGATTTGAGATTGAGAATGTGCTGCCGCTCATTTCTGCTGGCGTGAGCTTATTTGCTCTGGCCTTCTCGATCAAGGTTCTGGCTTCACGAGCAATCGTTCTTACCCCTTTGATGTTCGCATGGCGAAGAACGGGTACCACCAGACCCCCTGGAATATCGACGGCTATCCCTATATGGATATCTTGATGCCGAATAAATTGCCCATCCAGGTACGAGCTATTGACTTCGGGAAACTTCTCCAGTGCGAGTGCGCAGGCTTTGATAATCAGATCGTTCACGCTAATTTTCACGCCATCCTCGCCGCTACTCTCATTGAGCATTTTGCGCAGGGTCAGGGCATCGGTCATATCTACGTCATTGCTGACATAGAAATGGGGAATGCTCTGTTTGGCTTCAGTCAAGCGACGCGCTATCGTGGCCTGCATGCGCGAAAGTGGAACGCTCTCGCCTTCTTTGATCGCAGCAACCGGCTCCTGTGATGGCGTTGGCGCGGCGGCTTCGGCTGGCGCTGCTGGTGTGGCAGCGGTTGCCGCACGCTGCTGCTCCAGAAAATCCTCGATATCGTCGCGCACAATCCGTCCATTAGGACCAGTACCCTGAATCTGCTCCAGTTCAATATGGTGCTCTTCCGCCATACGTCGAGCGAGCGGCGAGGCTTTGACGAATGGTTGATCTGTTGCGCTGGCACCATCAGCTTCTTCACGTTGAGAAGTGGGCTGAGCTGGTGATGGCTTTGTGGAAGCTTGCGCTTGAGAGGCTTCTGCTGGCGTTTCTTCAGCAGGAGGCGGCGTGGAAGTGATCTGTGCAGCGTCTGTAGCAGCCATCGAGCTTGCCTGATCGACGGCTGGTGTTTGGGCGGCTGCCTCGGCAGCGGCTGGCGGCTCTTGTTTCGCTTGAGCACCTTTTCCGCTCCCGATAATCGCCACGACCTGACCGATGGGAGCGTTCTGACCCTCCTGCACCACAATTTTTTCGAGCACGCCGCTATCATAGGACTCAAGCTCCATTGTGGCTTTGTCCGTCTCAACCTCCGCCAGGATATCGCCCTTTTTGACTTCATCTCCGGCATGCTTGAGCCAGCGTGCAATCGTTCCTTCTTGCATTGTATCGCTGAGGCGCGGCATGGTAACATCAGGCATGGCTGGTGATCCTCCTGCGCCTGAGCGCGAGTTCGTCGATGGCTTCCAACAACTGCTTCGCCCCGGTGAGCGCCGCCTGTTCCAGCTTTTTTGAGTAGGGGAGCGGCACTTCTAGGCTCGCCACGCGCTTGATGGGCGCGTCCAGATAGTCGAAGGCTTCCTCTTGAATGGTTGCCGCTATTTCCGCGCCAATGCCGTAGGAGCGCCAATCTTCTTCAAAGATGATGGCTCGATTCGTCTTTTTGACCGAGTTGATGATCGTTTCGTGATCGAGCGGGCGTAGCGAACGCACATCGACCACCTCGACGCTGAGCTTCTGCTCCTGCTCCAGGCGACGCGCGACATCGAGAGCAACCGCGGCCATGCGCGAGTAGCTGATGATGGTCAGATCAGTGCCTGTTTTGCTGACGTTGGCTTGCCCAAAGGGGATCGTATAGTCGCCATCGGGTACCTCTCCCTTTGTGTTATAGAGGGCGAGATTCTCTAGAAAGATGACCGGATTATTGTCGCGAATGGCGGTACGCAGCATACCTCTGGCGTCGGCTGGCGTTGATGGCGCGATAACTTTGAGACCGGGAACGTAGGCAAACCAGACTTCCAGGCTTTGTGAGTGCGTGGCGGAAAGCTGTTGCCCGCCTCCTCCTGGAGTGCGAATCACCAGCGGGACCGCGCATTGACCGCCAAACATCGAGTAGATTTTGGCGGCATGATTGACAATGGCATCCATAGCCAGAGCGATAAAGTTGATGGTCATGATCTCGACCACCGGATGCAGGCCCAGCATCGCGGCTCCCGTTGCCAGCCCCACAAAGCCGTTTTCGCTGATGGGCGTATCCACGACGCGCTTCGGACCAAACTCTTTTAACAGACCGGCAGTGATTTTATACGATCCCTCAAAGACACCTATCTCTTCGCCAATCAAAAAGACATTTTCATCGCGCAATAACTCTTCCCGCAGCGTATTATGCAGGGATTGCCGGAATGACATTTCTGCCATCGCTATTGCCCTCCCTTCGCGTCTGGTGCGTAGATGTAATCAAACAGGCTCTCGACGGCAGGATCAGGGCTTTCTTCGGCAAATTTAACGGCAGCCTCTATATCATGATCGACCCGCTCGCTGATTTGCTGAAGATCCTTATCGTTCGCTTTGCCAGCGACCTTCAGATGTTCGGCAAACGTGGGGATAGGATCGAGGGCGCGTCCCTTGCGGATCGTCTCCTCCGAACGATAGCGATCAGGGTCTACCACGGAATGTCCACGGAAGCGGAAGCTCACTGCCTCGATCAGGCTGGGCTGGTGCTCTTCGCGCGCCACTTTTGCCGCCTCCCGCACGGCATCTCGCACCGCCAGCACATCGTTGCCATCGACTCGCTCGCTACGCATATCATAGGCGCAAGCTTTGCGGTGCAATTCGGCGACGGCGGAACCTTTGGAGACCTCCAATCCCATACCATACTGATTATTGACGATAAAGTAGACGATAGGGAGACGATAGATTTTAGCCATGTTGAGCGATTCGTGAAAAGGCCCGCCGTTGGTCGTGCCATCGCCCATCTGACAGGCAACGATTTCATGAGAGTCGCGATAAGCGATGGCAAAAGCAGCTCCTGTGGCAAGCGGCAGTTGACCGCCCACAATGGCATAGCCGCCCATAAAACGTTTGCTGAGATCAAACAGGTGCATGGAACCACCACGCCCACGCGAAGCACCGGTTTCCTTGCCGAATAATTCCGCCATGACCACCTCAGGCGAGATGCCGCGCCCGATGGCATAGCCGTGTTCGCGGTAGTTGGTGTAGACATAATCGTCCGGCTCCAGTCCGGCACAGAAGCCAACGACGGTGGCCTCTTCACCCAGGTTGAGATGGCAGTAGCCGCCAATACGCGCCCGGTTGTACATCTCAGCGGCCTTCTCTTCAAAGCGACGAATCAGCAGCATCTGATAATAATAGCTAAGCAAGGTATCCCTGTCCGTGCTCTCAAAAGCACGAGGCAATTGCGCCTGCTTATTCTCAGGTGTGGCTTGCTGCGTTGCCTGACTCTGTTGCTGAGTATCCATACTTACGCTCTCGATTCTTTCTTGTTAGAACATCACCAGAGTATACCGATGAAATGCGATTACAAACCAGCATATCACGATCCTGGGGGCACTACATCGGATGTGGCAAAAACTGCCACTCCCGCGCAACGAGGACAGCTCTCTGGCTCTGTGTCGCTATACGTCATCTCCCCACATACGCGACAGACCCAGCGCATAGCCACTGCTCTCACCAGATCGCCCCGGCTCACAATACCGACCAACTTCCCCTGCTCCAGCACAGGGAGGCGCTTGATATGCTGGTGTATCAAAATATGGGCAACATCTTCCAGATCGGTATCGGCAGTGACGCTAATCAGGCCGCCCGTCATAATATCTTTCACTTGCTGGCCCGACTTGCCGATAACATCAAATTCAGAGACAATCCCTACAACCATGCCATCATCATTGACAACGGGCAACCCGCTGATGCGATGACGCGCCATAAGAGACGCCGCCTGTTTGATCGTCTGACGCTCGTTCACGGTGACAACATCGCTGGTCATCACATCTTTGACTTTCATAACTTCTCGCTCCTCTTTAGAGTCGGTCAATGCCATCTATTCATAGACAAAGTGGCCTCTCTCTTCACACGCATGCGGACGGATGTGTGATACAGTACCAGGGGGTTACTCCAAGTAGCATCTTGCGCACCTATGATGAGCTAGACGAGGATAATGATAGTAGTATTTTCAATTCATACAATAAGCGTACGAAAGGAACATTAATGGTTGATTATGATTATCTTGAAGGGTATCGAGATGCACAAGCATATGACCTGGAAGATGGGGAGTACGATGCCGATTACCCGTTGACCGAGCAGTTGGCACGTTCTCTTGGTGGGCCACTACTGGATCTAGCGTGCGGAACTGGAACTATGGCTATTCGCATGGCGCAGCTTGGCTATGAGGTCACAGGGGTGGATATTATTCCAGAGATGATCGAATGGGCCTCTCAGAAGGCGGCAAAGCAAGGTGTCTCGATTGAGTGGATCGCGGCTGATGCACGAATATTCCACCTCCAGAAGCAGTTTCCGTTTATCTATATGCTAGGCAACGCCTTTCAACATTTTCTGACCAGAGCGGATCAGGAAGCGCTACTAGCTCGCGTTCGGGAACATTTACACCCGCAGGGCCGCTTTCTCTTTGGTACACGTAATCCTTCGCCCCGAAATCTCTTTGAAGCTCGTTTTCCAGAACCACAGACGTACACAATGCCTGATGGAAGGCAATATGTTATTAATGAGCATCAAGAGTACGATCCGATCACGCAGATTCAGCACTACACCTTCCATGAACACTGGCTCAATCCAGAAGGTCAACAAGAGGAGAAAACCACTCGCACGGCCCTGCGCTATGTTTTTCCACAGGAGATGGAGGCTTTGCTCTTTTACAATGGGTTTCAGATCGTCTCCTGCTACGGCAGTTGGCAACAAGAACCTCTCACAGCCACTTCTCGCGAGATGATCTATATCTGTCAGAGACGTGTCTATAGGTAACCTGAAGCATTATCCGCTGAGATCAATCGCCAGATTGAACGGGTATAGGTATGCTTTCGCGCTTGATCTGTCTTACGCCAGGCCGCGTCATCGTGGCGGCAGCATCGCTGTCACGCACCGTTATGCCAACGCTGACTGCGATCAGGACAAGAACGGCAGAGGTGATAAACGCAGCATGGTAGGCGGTAAAGTTTGGCACAGCGGCACCACCTGTGCCCAGTTGCGTCATACCAAACGCGCTGATGACGGTGCTAATCAAAGCAACACCGATGGACGCACCCACCTGGCGCTGGGCGTTGTAGATCGCTGACGCCTGCCCGGTTCTGGCTGAGGATACCGTTGCAAAGGCAGCAGCCTGCACAGAGGTAAAGGAGAAGGCCATACCAGCTCCAGTGAGGAACATCAAAGCCCGCATGAGCCAGAGGGTGGTATCCTGTCCCATCAGACACATTAGAGTTATAAAAATGGAAACGCTGATAAGTCCGGCAACGATCAGACGGCGTGGCCCCACATAGGGATAGAGACGGGCGACAATTTGCGTCGAGATCAGCACGCCGATGGCTTCTGGGAATGTGGTGAGGCCGGAGGTAAGTGCCGACACGCCACGAGCCTCTTGCAGAAAAAGCGGTCCGGCATAGAGCAGACCGAGAAAGCCTGCAGCCGAGAAGAGCGAGATCAGGTTGCAGGTGCGGAACGAGCGGTTGCTAAAAAGGCGCAAATCCAGAATCGGATGCTCTGCACGCAACTCCATAAAAACAAAGAGTATGAGGAGAGCAGGACCAATAATCTCACTGCTGAGAATGCTAGGAGTAGTCCAGCCGTAGTTTGGTCCCTCGCTCAAGGCATACATGGTCAGGGCAAGGCCAAAGCCAGCCAGCAGAAAGCCAGCTAGATCGAAAGGCCCGGTAGAGTGCTCTCTATACTCGTGTAAGAAGAGCAGGCCAAAGAGAAAAGCGGCGATGCCAATAGGCACATTGACATAGAAAACCCAGTGCCAGGAAAATTTATCGATCAGCAAGCCACCGAGCACGGGACCGGAGGCTGGCGCAAAGACGGTGGGAATGTTGAGGATGCGCGATACCTGGACCCGCTCTTCAGGCGGAAAGGTTCGATAGAGGATGGCCGTTCCGACAGGAGTAAGCGCGCCGCCACCCATGCCCTGCAAAATACGGAAACCAATCAGCATGGGCAGGCTTGTTGCCAGACCGCATAAAGCGGAGGCGATGGTAAAAAGTGCCAACGCGCTCAAAAAAATACGCTTGGTGCCCAGCCGATCCCCTAACCAGCCCGAAGCAGGAATGATGATCGCGAGACTGACCAGATAGCCGACCACTACGGCATCGATGGCCGTGCCTGACACATTAAACTGGCGGCTCAAGGCAGGCAGGGCGACGTTTACAATCGTGCCGTCGAGGATAGACATAAACATTCCGACTACAAAAAGGACACTTACGACGATTTTTGGATTGATCGAAAGACGGTGCATGTAGTGTACTCCAACATTTTGTGGATAGAACCCCAGTGTTAGCTCGCTGATCGATAAATAGCATTTATACACTCAAAAACACCAACATTCGACCTGGGGAGTTTATTCCACCAGTTCCCGGCGGGATTCCGTTAAAGGAGCCAGAACAGAAATATTTTTCAAGACCCGCCGCAGGGCAAGCGCGAGGCCCCCTCTCAACCCCACACCGCCCCTTGCCCCTACCCCATGCTAGTCGAATGCGACATCCCGTTTGGTTTTTTGGAGATGATGCGATGTTGGAGGAACGGTAGGGGCAAGGTGAGGTGGATGGCGTGGGAGGGGGCCTCGCGCTTGCCCTGACAGCCTGAGTAATTATTCCTGAATTAATTCTTTAATGGGCATAGGCCAACTGCTTGCACTCCTTAGCGTAAATGTCGCCATCGCACGAATATCCTGGGACGATGCTCCAACCAGCACATCAAACTCACCAGCTTCGGCTACCCATTGATGCACGCGGTCATCGTAGTAGGCCAGGGCGGAACGTCCGATAGAGAGCGTGATCGTTTTACATTCACCCGGCTCAAGGTGTGTTTTCGCGAAGGCTTTCAGCTCTTTTTCGGGACGCAGCAATCGCGCCTGCTTGTCCCGCACGTATAACTGCACGACTTCTTTGCCAGCACGCTGCCCCATGTTGGTCACATCAACCGAGACCTGCAATGTGTCGTCTGGCTCTATCTCCTGGGCGCTCAGCCGTAAGGGGCTATAACTGAACGTCGTGTAGGAGAGGCCAAAGCCAAAGGGAAAGAGCGGCGCAACCCGTTTTTTGTCGTAGTAGCGATAGCCGACAAAGATGCCTTCTCCATAGTAGATCCTGCCATTTTCGCCCGGAAAGTTGAGGTAGGTAGGATTATCCTCCAGGCGCATTGGGAAGGTCTGGGGCAGTTTCCCGGAGGGCACAACGTCCCCAAAGAGGACATCGGCAATGGCGTTGCCGCATTCCTGGCCGGGATACCAGCACTGGATGACTGCCGCCACCCGGTCAAGCCAGGGCATAGTGATGGGGGAGCCAGTGTTGAGCACGACAATTGTACGCGGGTTGGCTGCTGCTACCTGCTCGACCAGCGCATGTTGCAGTCCAGGCAACTCCAGATCTGGTCGGTCAAACCCTTCGCTCTGCCACTCACCACCAAAGCCGACGCAGACGATAGCAGTATCTGAAGCTGCTGCCAGTCGGGCAGCACGCTCAATGGCATCAGCGGGGATCGGTGGCAAGAGTCCCAGGCGTACAGCGGCTAGCAGCGATGCTTTAGATTTGGCAAATTCGAGCGTGAGCTGATACTGGTGTCCCGCCTCCAGAGCAACAACCGCCTGAACCTCCGTACTGCCGAAACCAAAGTATTCTCTACCAGGAGTTTGTTGCGTCCAGTTGTCGATGATCTCGCGTCCATCAAGCAACAGACGGCTGAGCCCCGCGCTAACCAGCGAGAAGGTGTAGGTTCCTGCCTCTTCCGGCATAAAGCGAGCACTCAGGCGGGCAGAAAACTGTTGCTCCACCCCTTCGGGCAAATTGAACCACATGAGATTGGCCGTCGCTTGCACCTCCTGACGGACAGCTACACCGCTGAGATCGCTATTATTGAAGTACTCGACGCTCAATCCACGCTCGCTCCCCTGCGTACCTGCCAGCACCAGACTCGTATCGAGCAAGGGTAGCAAGCGGTGATTGGTGCAGCCCTGTTCGTAGCCGATGCGCGTCTGATCTCCAAGCTTCGCTGTAATACCTTCAAAGGGAGTTACCGCGTAATGCGCGTTGACCTGAGCGCTTCCTCCACCCGTAACGTGTGCTACTTTGGCATTGGGGCCAATGATTGCTATTGATGTGAGTTGCTCGCGTTGCAGCGGTAGCACCTGTTGATCATTTTTGAGGAGAACGATACCCTCGGCAGCAGCTTCACGTACGAGAGCGCGACGCTCTGGCAGATCAACGGCCTGCTCAGCAACAGCCTCAGCATGCTCAAAGAGGCCAGCCTTTTCCAGCAGAAGCAGGAGGCGACGCACACTTGTATCAAGCGTCTCTTCTTTAACTTCTCCCCGCTCAACGGCTTCCAGCAGTTTTTTGCCACGCCAACGTGGAGCAGGCATCTCCAGATCAAGCCCTGCATTGACGGAAGCGGCAGTACTCTTAACCGATTCAAACCAATCCGAGACCACCACGCCATCAAAGCCCCACTCATTGCGCAGAATCTCGGTCAACAGATACGAGCTTTCCGAGGCGGCCACGCCGTTGACCAGGTTATAGGCCGCCATGATAGTCCAGGGGCTGGCCTCGCGTACAGCAGCTTCGAAGGGGTACAAGTAGATTTCGCGCAGTGCCCGTTCGCTCACCTCGGAACTGATACTGAAGCGTTCGAACTCCTGGTCATTACAGACGTAGTGCTTGATCGAGGCTCCCACGCCTTCTTGTTGCAAACCTGTAATATAGGCCACTGCCAGGCGTGCGGAGAGATAGGGATCTTCGGAGAAGCATTCGAAATTTCGCCCACCTAGCGGCGAACGCTGAATATTGACGGTAGGAGCGAGCAACACCTGTGCTCCCTTCATCCTGGCTTCGTCGGCCAGAGCCTGCCCGATGCGTTCCACCAGTTCGGTGTTCCAGGTCGCAGCCAGCGAGATTTCCGCCGGGAATGCCGTTGCCTTCACCCCAGCAGTGAAGCTCCCGGCCCCCCTGGCTCCATTGGGGCCATCCGTCATCTTCAAGGCGGGAATCCCTAAGCGTTCAATGGCAACGGTGTACCACATGTTCGTGCCAGCAAGCAGTGAGACTTTCTCCTGTATGGTCATTTGACTGAGCAGGTTTTCAATAAACGAGGGAGAGTTCATTAGTATCCTCCTTAAATTGGCGTACTCTTTGAAAAAGCAGTGTAATCTCAACACATGATATAATCTTTAGCAACAACGCATCTAACTCTATAGCAGCCATCTATTTCTGCCAACGAACGAGAGAGCTACAGCAGTCATCAGAGAGGAACTATCGTGAAGAACAGACAGAAGCTGAGCGGCGCACAGGCGGTTATCGCTACCTTACGAGCACACAACGTTGATACGATTTTTGGCATTCCAGGGGTGCATACGCTGCCGCTTTACGAT
>DASTZT010000135.1:0-3295 GCA_035764225.1 Ktedonobacteraceae bacterium | reverse complement strand
GGAATGGTGAGGATGCCAAAATTATCCGGGTTGCCTTCAAAGCTTTCTAACATGGCGGCGGTCTGCGAGCCTAAAGTGCCATCGGCAAATATTTTGATGCCGCCAACGCGCAACAGGTCGTGTTCTTCGTTATTGATGCCCATTGTGCGCAGTTGTGGCAGCATACGACGCGGCAGGATCATATTGACGCGCACGCCCAGCGAACCCTCGTCGCGCATCTCCTGAAACAGGCGCAGGGAGACCTCGCCCTCGATATCGTGAATGGTGGTAATGCCGCTGCGCTGCAATTCCCCCTGGATACGCCGGATCAGCAGGCGGTTCATCTCCGGGTCGCGCTTCTCGATCACGCGAGCAACCATGCTGGTAGCACCCTCTTCTTGTAAAATGCCGATAGGTTCGCCGCTGCCGTCGCGCAAAATCGCACCCGTCTGAGGGTCTGGCGTCTCGGCGGTAATGCCTGCGCGTTGCAAGGCCAGCGAATTGACCCATAGTACATGGCCATCGTTGCTCCAGAGGGCTACGGGATGGTGGGGGGCAGCCGCGTCAAGCGAGGCTCTGGTGGGGAAGTCGGCACCGGGCCAGTCGTTTTTATTCCAGTGCCCACCCTGAATCCAGCGTCCGGCAGGCATCTGGGCGGCTCGCTCACGCACGAGGGCCGCCACCTCATCTTCGTGGGTACACGTTTTGGCATCGATGTAATGGGTACGGTAAGCAGCTTCAAGGACGTGGATGTGGGCATCGATAAAGCCCGGCAGAACCGTGCGCCCGCGTAAGTCTACCAGATCACAGTGCTGACCGCCAACACGTCGCACCTCATCGTCTGTGCCTACAGCCAGAATGCGCCCGGAGGCATCATCGATAGCCATAGCTTGCGCTCGTGGTTGGGCCGCATCCATCGTATAAATGTTGCCGTTCAGATATATTACTGTACTCACTACTTTCCCCTTTGACAATGCTAAAAAACTGTGCTGCTATGTTCGCACAAAATCAATGATCGCTTTCGCGAGCAGTTGCGGGTGCTGAAGCTGGATATCGTGCGCGGGATCGGGCATCCAGAGCACGGTACAACAATGGATGGCGCGGGCAACCTGGAGGGCCATGTAGCCTTTGGCAGCAGCGAACTCTTCCGCGTTTTCCAGACGCTCTGGCAGCTCGTCTCCTGGTTGCGGTTGAGCGGCAGCAGGCACGAGCAGCACCGGACAGCTCACCTTACTATAATACGGGAGCGCACGATCCTCCCATAAAGACTCGCGGATCTCGCGCTGATGCTCCGGCTGCAACCATTCTTCGACGCTGCCATCTGGCAATTCCTGAATATAGGTCAGGAAAATCTCCTCAATTTCCGCGCTCCAGAACGCATGCATTTCCTGGCGCAATGGCTGGAGAAAGGTTTCGCGTGACGTATACAACTCCTTAGGCGAGCGGGTACGGATAAAGCGTTCCCGCGTCATGCCGGGCCAGTGTCTAGGCTCGACATGTGGGCAATCCACCAGGATCAAGTGGCTAATCAGAGCGGGATGCCGCGCAGCAAGCACCAGCGCCACCCTTGCGCCCCAGCCATGTCCAACCAGCGCGACCTGCCCCAATCCCAGAGCAGCCATACCGCGAATAGCATCTTCCGCCAATGTTACGAGGTCGTAACCGCTCGCTGGCTTATCGCTCTGTCCATGACCTCGCTGGTCAAAGGCGATAATATCGTGCTGCCGACAAAGATGCTTAGCGAGCAAGCGCCAGGTATCGGCAGTCGCGCCCAGACTATGCAGCATCACAACAGGTATATTATCACTATCTTGCTCCGCCGCTTCTTCGGCAGAGGCCGTTTGCAAGCGTGTAGGCTCCCACTCAAGATAGTGCAAGCGTACGTCTTCGGCATCAATAAAGGCGCTGCGCGGCATCATCATGTACAACCTCTCTCTCCATGCTTAGTATATATTGAAATTCCTATTAATAGCGAGAAATCAGGTAAACGCTGGCAATGATTAAAACACCGCCAACGAGCGTTATAGGCGTTAGCTGGTCGTGTAAGAGGACGATGGCAAGGAGTGTGCCAGGAAGACGAATAGAGCGATCTGGATGAGGGTCCGTTGCGCGAGGCGATAGGCAATGTCATGCTCCTTCAAATCTGCCTGTTTTGTATACAAGAATAAGCGTATAATAAAGGCATACGGTATGCTTGTCAATCATATTGTATCGCAAATATGCCGTTGGCGAGACCTGCCAAGTAGGATTTTGTAGCGCGTATTGCCTCCCACCTCCTCAACCTGCTTAAAGCACGCTTGCAGGACTGGCTCGTATTTGAGGAAACGGTTTGCCACTAGATAGAAGCGTCCGTGCGAGCGTAGAACCTGGGCGGCCCCACGTATAAATTGCTCAGCAATGCTGGTCGTCTGGATGCCACCTTGATGAAATGGCGGATTTGTGACCACCAGATCGAAACGCCGATCCAGCACCGCACGCACGCCATCGCTCGGCAATGCCTGGATATTCGTCAGGCCGCTTTGTTGGATGGCCCGTTGCGCTGCCGCGACGGCTACCAGGCTGGCATCAACCATCGTCACGTAGCCCTTACTTGTTTGACGAGCGACATGCAGGCCAATAAAACCCGCTCCGCAGCCAATATCTAAAGCTTCGTCGGTGGTATGGACTTTCAGAGCCTCTACGAGCAGGCGCGTGCCCTCGTCGAGCTGATTGTCGGCGAAAACGGTCAGGTCTGGAGGCGGTGGCAGCGCAATCTGCTGGCTCGCGTGCTTGCGAGAACGCAGCACACGCTGCCCTTTGCTGATGGTCAGCGTTTCGAGATTGCCGAAAATATCGTGCATGCGCTTTCCCACCGTGAGAATGCCACGCTCTTTGGCTCCCACTACATAGAGATAGCCGTCGGGTCGGAGCGCGTGCGCGGCCACATGCAAGCCATAGTGTACCCAGGCATTGGCGGGTTGATAGAGGAGATTCATCACTGCGACATCGATTGTGGCCGCCGGTTGCTGTAAAATATAGGTATGGAAGGGGACGTGTTGCATGTTTGAGGGAGCGTTTTGGAGCCGTTGCTGCACTGTAGCAATATTATCCTCGGCAAGCACAATCGTGCCCGTGCCAACCTGTCGGGTAGCCAAGGGAACAAAGGGATCAGCGGCTGAGTTCAAAATCAAAACCTGGTCGCCAGCCGCAAATTGTACAGTAGAGCGCAAAAGATCAGATTGGAGCATAAGCTATGGCCCTCTATATTGATAGTGCATATCTGGATGATATCATAGAAGTCGCGCGAACGGTACCGCTCGCTGGCGTGACCACCAAC
>DASTZT010000134.1:0-3553 GCA_035764225.1 Ktedonobacteraceae bacterium | reverse complement strand
ACTGATCTGCTCGCGGGGTAAAGGCATTAATGGCGAGGTTCCAGCCGCCGATAGCGGAATGTCCGGTCGTGCTAGTGCCGCCATATGGCAGAGAGGTGATATCAAACTTGTTGGCAATTTTAGACTGGGTAGGATCATTGCCGAGCGAATAGGCGTAGGGCCAGTTGCGCATAAAGGCGGAGTCGCCATTCTGCCAGGTTGTACGGGCCGTGTCTTCCATATAGGTTGTGACTGCGTCTGGCGAGATCGTGCCGACCCAGCCTACCATTTGCGTCAACGCTTGCTGCGCGATGGGAGAGTTGACGGTGACTTTGGTGGGATCGTTTGGATCGAGCACGGCACCGCCATAGCCATGCAGCACCTCGACAAAGTCGCAGACCAGCCCCTCATATTGCGCACCTTGCCAAACATAGCCATATTTGGTTTTGCCAGGCGCTGTGCTTTTGGCCATGTTGGTTAGAGCATCCCAGGTTGTGGGCGGAGTCGCAATCAGGTCTTTGCGGTAGTAGAGCAAGCCAATATCCGTACGGTACGGAGCGGCCCAAATTTTGCCCTGGTATGTGCATGCTTTGATCGGACCCGGAAGATATTTGTCGCGCTCGGTGCTGGGCCACTGGCTATCGGTGATTGGCTTTGTCCACTGGCTAGCGGCGAACTGCGCAGGATAGACCACATCGAGAGACAGCACATCGATACTGCTACTCCGCGCCCGCAACATATTATTATACGTGGTCAGCATATCGTTGGTGCTGGCCGGTCCCTGTTGCCAGGTGACGTGAATGCCCTTCTGATTGCCGATGGTCTGATTGAAGGTCTTCGTCAGATTGCTATACGTATTGGAAGAATCTTGCTCGCTTTGCCATACAATATTGGTGGTCGCACCATTACCGCCAGTGTTATTCGATGTACCACCACAAGCTTCGAGCAGCGATACCGCCGCCGTACTGCTCAAACCAACGGCAACCGCACGTTCAAGAAAAGTTCGACGTGTCATACGTCCAGAGCGGATTTTAACAATAATTTCGTCTAACGCTTCACGCTGTTCGGGGATCATGGGGCGTCCTCCTTGAACTTCCTTTTTTATGATGATTCGAGGGATAATAAGTATCTGCGTGTACTACGAAATATGTTCTAGTACCGTTTCAAGCCAACCTCTTCCATAAGAAGTGATGATTGAACGCAGCTACCTCATCTATAATAAGGATAACCTCTTACCTGATAATAAGAGTACATTCTAGTGGTGGGATAGTCAATAAAAATGATGATGAAATGATAAATACAGATAAATCAGCCCCATCACTTCATCTATTCAAGCAAGCATCAGCTTTTTAGATGCCCTCACTCGCTCACCGGAGTTGAGCGCAGCTGCTTGTTCATACTGGCACGACGTTTAGCCTGTAGCCTGCGCACACGGCTCGCTGTCGTGGGGCGCGTGGCTTTGCGTGGACGTTCCACATGCTGCATCGCCAGGAGACGCGCCGCCATACGCGCGAAAGCGGCTTCGCGGTTGGCATATTGCGACCGTCGCTCCGAGGCAGTCACAACGGTACCAGTGGGGCGATGGGTCAAACGTACAGCCGTCGAAACCTTATTGCGATGCTGCCCACCGGGTCCACCAGCGATAAAAAACTCCAGATCGCAATCACGTTCCAACGACGCGCGATCCGTCGGATAAATCTCAGCCATATTGACAATCTCCTCCTCGTGCTCGTTCCAAGCATGGATAGCATAAACAATCTCGTTACATAATGCAACCACTGGAACATCGAGCAATGCAAAGCCTTCTTCTTACAGCAAAGCTCGATATGATATGATTGAGCTATCAACAATATTTTAGGAAAGAGGGAGCAACGATGCGAACGAACGAGGTAAAGGCCAAACTGAAACGAGGGGAGCCGGTGGTTGGAGCGTGGTTGAACATTCCGCATATTTCTACCGCGCGGATCATGGCTCGCCTGGGCTTCGACTGGCTAACGGTGGACGCGGAACATAGCGCACAACACCCCGGAGTGGTAGCCGATATGGTCGGAGCGATTGCCGATGCTGGAACGAGCGCACCCCTGGTACGTCTACCTGAGAATAGCGTCGATTGGGTCAAGTGGTCCCTCGACGCGGGCGCGTGGGGCATTATCGTCCCGATGATTAATACACGCGCTGACGCCGAGCAGGCCGTAAGCTGGGCCAAATATCCTCCGCTTGGTATACGCAGCATCGGCGGAGTTTTTGGACCCTATGGTTTCGGCGTCAGCGATAGCAGGAGCTATGCCCAACAAGCCAACGACCAGATTATCGTGGGCGTGCAAATCGAGAGCGCCCAGGCATTAGAAAACCTCGACGCTATTTTCACAGTGCCAGGGATTGATGTCGCATTTGTTGGCCCCAACGATCTGCATATGCAGTTGGGCCTGCCGCCCAGTTCAGAAGGGGCCGAACCCGAATTTATCGCCGCCCTCGAAAAGATCAAGCAGGCCGGGCAACGCCATCATATGCCACTCGGCATGTTTTGTAGTAGCGGAGAGGCCGCCGCTCATCGCATTCGCGAAGGTTTCCTGATGGTCAGCGCCACCAGCGACGCCTCCTGCCTTATCAACGGTGCCAGCCAGCATTTACGGGCTGCCACCAGCCACAAGCTGACTGAATAAATTCTCCACATAGCAGGGCAAGCGCGAGGAGACCTCCACACCGCAGGGCAAGCGCAAGGCCCCATCCACCCTGCCACATCCTCCCCTTGCCCCTACCGTTCCTCGATCCGTTCGCATTGATGCAGACACGTTGGCAGGTGTAGGGGCAAGGGGATGAGGCGTGGGGATGCGGGGGCCTTGTGCTTGCCCTGCTTCCATTTCCCACAATGAACGTAACTCCCTCACATCACACAACCCTTGCAATAGCAAAACATTCAGGGTATACTATTAACCACTATAGTGGTTAATATCAAGAGGTACCAAAATGACAGAGATCGATCTCTTACAACAAATTGGCTTCAACAAGTATGAGGCCGAGGCGTATTACGCGTTGCTCTCTCATGGGCCACTCACTGGCTATGAGGTTGGCAAATATTCTCACGTTCCGCTTTCGCGCAGCTACGAGATCCTTGAGCGATTGTTGGAAAAGGGGCTGGTGCTGGTCCAGCCGGGCGAGCCTCCACGCTATAGCGCACAGGAGCCGCAACTGGTCTTTCATCGCATCCGCTCGACGATGGAGACGACGCTCAATACGCTGGCAACGTCGCTGGCCTCGCTTGCTCCCACGGAACGAGCAAGCGAATTCTGGGTGGTACGCGGTCGGCAGCATATCTTGACGCAGATAAAAGCCATGATCGCCAAAGCGCACCTAACGCTTGAGCTTGTTCTTCCCACTGACTGCGATCTGATGGAAAACCTGGCTCAGGCTCACGAGCGCGGCTGCCGCATTTTTCATCCCACCACGACAGCTCAGGATGAGCAAAGCGCCAATGTTGTGCTGCTGGTCTGCAATGGGCACGAAGCTCTTATGGGCATAATGTCTCCCCCCAGTTCCTGTCAGGCTGTGGTCAGCTCGAACGTGGCTCTGCTTG
>DASTZT010000133.1:0-10498 GCA_035764225.1 Ktedonobacteraceae bacterium | reverse complement strand
ACTGCATCCGGCGGTCCATCTCATTATAGCTGAGATAGGTGTCGTGAAGGATGAAGGCTTGCCGTACTTCATATAACGCTGCATTATATAGGTTCTTGGACCTGAAGGCGGCAGCATCAATGGCCGCAAAACGTGGATCATCGGGTGCGATGATGTGCTGTTCGACTAACTGCATGCTGCCGCCTTCCTTGTATCGTTGTACCGTTAACTCAGATTGGACTCTCATTACTAGCTAAGCATTTCTAGAACCTAGCCAGCATCCTGTTATACTAAGCACCTATCTTGAACAATTCACACAAGCACACCATCAACCGATACGTCTCCGTGGTATCCAAGCACAGGACATACTCCGGCTCAGATCGTCCTTGCTCACCGCTGGTCAATTCGATGCTCTGATCACTCTTGAGCAAGAGGTGATGCGTCCCTAAATCGATCTCACGCGCACAGGTATGCTGCGCTTCATCCGTTCGGGTGACGCGTAGGTTAATACCCTTCATCATCGCCTCCCTGCTCCTGCTTGGGGTGCTGGCTGTACCCTTGCGGATAGACCTCCATCTCAGCAAGCAGATAATAGGGGGTGCCCTGCGCATTGAGCGGGAGTTCCTCATGGTACAAGACTCGCTCGTGGCGCAGTCTACGTTCGGTGGTGGCTTTGCGCAGGTGGCTGACGGTCAGCGAGATCACCACGAAAACGATCAGGAGAAACACCCCCAGGGTGATGAGGAGGGCATACTGCTGTGCGACGAGAACCGCCACGAGATAGCCGACTACCAGCGCCACGACGGCGAACGAAACACAGATCAGCGTGACGACTTTTTCTGCATCATGCATGGTAATTGCACTCTCTTTCTGGTGTGCTAGGGGTTCAGGTGATATGTGCCATCACTGTTGTTATAGAGCACAAAGGGCACCGTAATGCCATCGGTGGAGACCAGCAGGACATCATGCTCCGAGAGGCTCGTGCGTGAGAGATGCACCAGCCGATGGGATGAGTCATGCTGGTAATAGCGATGGGCATACAGGTGCATCTGGGTAGCATCGCCGTTGTGGGGAAACTCGATCACGATGGCTTGCCCATCCAGATAGAGGGCCACAAAATGGCTGGTGCCACCATGTCCCACGGCGTAGTCCGCCTGGGTGATGCGGCTATCGCCATAGTGCCACTGGAGATCTATCTGGTGCCAGCCGGAGACCGCACTGGTCCACAGCACGATCAGGGCCAACATCACCAGCATGCCCACGCCTAAAGGCAAGAGATGCGGCGACGAGGCGGTCATGCACCAGGAGAGCAGACCACGAGGAACGTTACGCGGTGGAGAGGGTGGGGCAGAAGATGGTGCCGCCTCATTGTGGTCCTCGGTCATGCGTATCCGCTGACAGGGCCGATGAGCGCGACTTTGGCGTGGAGGAATGGGAGCGCGGCCTTTGGGTAGCGTGACGTGAAATGGTTGGGTGGGAAACTCTGGCAGATAGCCATCCTCGCCCTCTTCGAGATGATCGAGAGGAGCGTCATCAAAAGGAACAGGTCGCTTGGTCTGTTGCATCGCATCCTGCTTTCTTGACACAGCAAACCTGCTGTGATACAAATCAGGCAGCCGTTGGACAGTGTAGGAAGTTTTTCAGTGAGACAGCCTACAAAAACAACGGTCATGGTGTGTGGGTCTGTCTTGCTTGCAAGGGAGGACAGACCTACGTTCTTCTATTTTGCTCGTTTCTCCTTAATATGTATGTAAAATAAACCTTGAACCTTGATGTACAGTTTCTCACGAAGAATACAGAGTATTTTTGCAATCAAACGCTTTCCTTCGCTTGCATTTGCCCACATTTGCCCACATTTGCAAGTATTGTCATAATTTTGCATACTTGACGGATTATTTGCGTTTGTGGTATTATATTAGCATACAAATGTCAATGAAGTCAAGCTTTCGCGCATACTATTTTGCCTATGCCCATCTAATGTGAATTCTCTAGCGAGTTGCATAGGTTTGCACATTGGCGTATACTTGCGTGTACCTGGCAGTAAGGAGGTCTAACGCAATTATGCCAACAATCATAGATGGCGAAGAATATTACACTATAGAAGAAGCTCGTCAATATCTAGGCGGGATCTCAAGAGAAACGCTTCGCAAGAAAGCGCAGAAGTACGGCATAAAAAGATATGCAAAAGGTATTGCACGAACGGTCTATTACCGGAAGTCCGATCTTGACCGACTCAATGAGTTGCGCCCTTTAGATGATGAGGATAATAATCGCTAAAAATCTGTTGGTCTAGCGAATGCGACAACACTCCTAGACCATGACCCTGAGTGTAACTTCAAGGCATGGATATTCTACCATGCCCGAAAGGGAATGAACAGATGGCTAGGACATCTACACAGAGGAAGCAAAAGCGTCCTTACGTCTATACTTTGGCATATCCTGAGTCAATGGGTGGTCAAATTTTCTATGTGGGTAGAGGAACTGGACACAGGATTAATGCTCATGAGAGGGAAGCGAGAAAGGGAGAAACATGTAATCCCCGGAAAGTGGATATAATAAGGGCTATATGGAATCATGGCGAACAAGTGGTAAGAAACAAAGTTGCGTTTTTTGACACAGACGAGGAGGCAGCGCTCTATGAGATGACTTTAATCCTTTCTCTCAGTGGGCTCACTAACTTAACCGCTGGTGGTGAAGGACGAACAAGAGGCCCCACCCAGAAGACAATAGGGGATATCCCCTTACAACAATTGTTAGATAATACCGCTATAACAGTGTCACAACTTTCTAGACGTGCTAATGTGGATTATAGAACAGCGAAGAAAGCAGTCGAAGGCACTGGACCTGTACAGAGAGTAAAAGCACTTGCTCTATTACGTGTAATCAATGAGCTTTTAGGGACTTCTTACAGGCCAGAGGACATAGACGGCTTAGAGATTGATTAGTAAGTCACAATAGTATCGTCGATTATTTACAGGAGATACGTGCATGGATATTCTCATCACAAGTCAGGCAATACAAGAAGTGCAAGGAGATGCATTACTTGTAGGGGCTGCGCGCAAGATAGGAGAACAGGGCAAAAAAAGCGTTCTGCTATCGCCATCCGCTACAGCGGTAGATAGATTATTGGAAGGGCTCATTGAGGAGCGTTGCGCTGATGGGGAGTTCAAGGGAAACCTGGGCGAGACGATGACGATCCATCCGATGGGACGCCTACCGATTAAACGCGTTGTTGTCGTCGGGCTTGGTACGCAAGAGAGCATCACGCCCCAATCGATTCGGCGTGCTAGCGCGATTGCCACCCGCCAACTCCAAAGCACCGGAGCGCGCTCCATTGTGCTGACATTGCAATGGAAGAGCGCCAATTATGATGATGGCCTGGATACAGAGGCGCAGATAGAAGGAGCACTGTTGGGTCTCTACACATTCAGACATTACCAGCGTTCAGACGGTGATAGCAAGGGCATCAGGCTCACATTGCTGACTGATGCTGAGCACAAAGCAGAAGCAGAGCAGGCTATTCAGAAAGCTCGCATTATGGCTGAGGCCACAAATTTTGCTCGTGACCTGGTCAACGAACCGGCAAGCGTGCTAACGCCAACAGAAATGGCGAATCGTGCCAGGGCGATGGCGCAGCAATATCACCTGGAATGCGAAGTATTTGACAAAGCGAAAATGGAAGAGCTGGGCATGGGCGGCTTGCTGGCTGTCACTCAGGGAAGCGCACAACCTCCTCGTTTTATTATTTTGCGCTACCGGGGTGCTCCAGAAAGCAGCGATAAGGGGCTGGCCCTTGTCGGAAAAGGGATCACGTTTGACTCCGGCGGCCTCTCCCTCAAGACTGCCGAGGGGATGGAGCGGATGAAGGGAGATATGGGTGGAGCTGCCGCAGTGCTTGGAGCGATGCAGGCTATTGGAGCACTCAAGCCCCATATCAACGTGACGGGCCTCGTTCCCACTTGCGAAAACATGCCCAGCGGTACAGCCTTCCGTCCAGGCGATATCCTGCGCATTATGAATGGGAAAACCATTGAGATCGTGAATACGGACGCAGAGGGACGCCTGATCCTCGCCGATGCTCTCTCTTATGCAGTAAAAGAGGGCTTATCTCCGATTATCGATCTGGCAACGCTGACAGGGGCTATCGTGGTCGCGCTGGGCAACGTGATGGCTGGTATGTTCTGCAACGACGAGTTGCTGGCAGATGAGATTATCGCTGCCGGACGCGCAGTGGGCGAGAAGTACTGGCCGATGCCGCTCGATGAGGAATACGACGATCTGGTCAAAAGCGAGATCGCCGATGTCAGACAAACAGGCGGACGAGCGGGTGGTTCGATTGCAGCTACGAAAGTGCTGGAGCACTTCGTAGGCGAGGCTAAATGGGCCCACCTGGATATTGCCGGTATGACTTATAGAGATAGCAAAAGGCCCCACCAGGAGATGGGATCTACCGGCTTTGGCGTACGCACACTGGCGGAACTGGCCTTGCGTTTAGCCCACTAATTGTAAGTGATGGTCAGCCTTCTTTTTTCTTTATGAGGGAAGTTAGAAGGCTGGCTCCTATCGCATCCCACGTAGCGCCGCCTGTGCCGCAAAGTAACCACAGAGGCCATGCACGCCGCCCCCTGGCGGAGTCGAAGATGAACAAATAAAGATGTTGCTGGCCGGAGTTGTATATGGCACCAGACGCAACGTAGGGCGGGTAAAGAGTTGCCAGAAATCCTGTAGGCCGCCGTTGATGTCGCCGCCAACGTAGTTGGCATTGTACTGCTCAAGCTCTGCCGCATTCAAGGTATGGCGAGCAAGAACGCGCTCACGAAAACCAGGAGCAAAACGTTCGATCTGCGCCTCAATCCGCTCAGTCATATCAAAAGTTGAGCCATTCGGCACATGGCAATACGCCCACGCGGTATGTTTGCCAGCAGGAGCACGCGTTGCATCAAAGAGGCTCTGCTGAGCCAGCAGGACAAAAGGCTGCTCAGGATGCTCCCCTTGCCAGACCTGGCGCTCCGCCCGCGCAATCTCCGGCAACGTCCCACCTAGATGCAGCGTTCCGGCCTGACGACATGTTTCAGCTTTCCAGGGGATCGGCCCATCAAGCGCAAAGTCGATTTTAAATGAGCCTGGGCCATAACGATAGCGCCGCAAGCAACGTCGATACGTCTCTGGCAGATGCGACCCCGCGATGCGCAAGAGTTGGCGTGGAGTGATATCACAGAGCATAGCACGCGCCGGGGGCAGCTCATCCAAAGCCTTGACCTCGACTCCGGTGATGATTTCGCCTCCTAGCGAACGCAGGTATGACGTTAATGCATCCATCAGCCTTTGCGATCCGCCGAGTGGCAGCGGCCAACCAATCGCGTGAGCAGCCATGCCCAACAGCAAACCAAAAGCCGCGCTGGGAGGCTGTGCTAGCGGCAACATGGCATGAGCACTCAGGCCCGCAAACAGCGCCCGCGCATGTATCCCCCGAAAACGACTTTGCGCCAGGCCACACGCAGAACGGATCGCTGCCAGCCCAAATTCTGCCAGCATGAAAGGATGATGCAGGGAACGCAAACGAATCGGACCGAGCAAAGCGTCCACTAAGATATCCCAGTGCGCGACCAGGGGAGCCATCAGTTTTTGATATGCCTGCGCATCACAGCCAAGCCGCACAGCCGTTGCTGCAAGAGAACGTTCAAGCGCCATCGCTGTGCCATCGTCAAGCGGATGTGCCAGAGGCAATGGAGGATGAATCCATTCCAGCCCGTATTGTGCGAGCGGCAGGGTGCGAAAGAAGGGAGAGCCTGCCCCCAGAGGATGAATCGCTGAGCAAACATCGTGCAGAAAGCCCGGCAACGTCAATTCCATCGAGCGAGCGCCGCCACCAATGGTCTCTTTGGCCTCGTAGACACAGACGGAGCGACCGGCCTGTGCCAGGGTGATAGCAGCCGCCAGCCCATTCGGCCCCGCTCCGATTACAATGGCGTCATACTTTTTGTGAACATACATAAATTATGCAATCTTTAGAAATCAGGCTCCCCACTGGAGCAATTTCAATTACTCCTCTACCAGTGGCTCATCAAAATCGATCCCCCGATAAAGGTCTTCGAGCGGAAAATGCACATCGACGCTTTCGAGCAACACTTCCTGCCCCGACTCGCAAAAAACGTGACTCCACGCGCCGTCTTCCTTCCTGCCACGCCGATAAACCTCAATATATGGAGCGAACTGGTTGACGAGCACAATTTGCGTCGTCGGTGCTACAATTATATCATTCAAGACCGTGTTCAGTACAAGCAACTCCATCCCTTCAAGCTCCCTACAATCTTCAGCAGAAAGCACGCAACAACCCCCTTCGTACCGACCAGCTTTAGCGCGTCCGATTTATCGCTTGTACAGCCCGTTCCACTTGTTAAATAGTAACCTGGAATGCTGATCGTCTCGAACGTCACTCGCTCAATAAATTGGACGCGCTAAAGCTGGTCGGTACGACAGTTCGAGCTTTTTCCCACTTTTCGCGATGACGAGCCGCGCTTTTCCCCTCTTTTCGCGATGATAAGCTGAGCTTTTCCCATTCTTCGGGATAACCATTCGCGCTTTTCCCCTCTTTTCGGGATAACCATTCGCGCTTTTCCTAATTTTTCGGGGAAGTTGAATGGCTTTTTTTATGTTTCGTTCTACTTTATGACAAAAAATGCAGGTGAGATGGGAACGATCCGCTGTGTTATAATGTCTGCGCACATTGTTGGCTGAGGATACGGAACGAAGGGAATCAGCATCTATTGGTGGAAAGGCCAGATGGAACAATCAGAAGAGTGGGTGTGTAGCATAAAAACTCGTAGGGAGCTCTATGATGAGCTTGAGCAGGCGATCAAGGAAATCCACTCCTACGAAGAACCCGCGATTGTGGCAACGCCCTTTGTTGTAGGTAGTCAGAGTTATTTCGATTGGATTGTGAGCGAAACGGAGAGGAAGTAACCATAGTTTTGACTATGCCCATCATTCTTTCCTACATTCAAACCCGCCCGCTCTTGGAGGCGCGCAAACATGGCTTGACCGAGACCGAAACTTCGCTTGATCTTGGCATGAGCACTACCAGTGCTACCTTGAGCGATGAAGGGGTGAGCTTTGCGACTGGCGAATGTCTGGATTGGGCCAGCGTTGAAAAGATTAGTCAGTCCGAAGTTACCTGTTACGCCATCAGTGCGGAGGGTATGCAATCAGTTCAGACTTTCTCTAACCACACCAATCGCCTGTGCAGTTTGCTACCTACGCAAGGCGCTCCCAGCGTGCTGATCGCTGGCTTTTCCATGCACCGCATCAAAGAGGTTGATCCCTGGCAACATGCGCAACGGATGGTCGCCGCTATCGCCCCTATAAGCGGCTCGGTACTCGACACTACGACCGGCCTGGGCTATACGACGATCCTGGCCGCCAGAACCGCTCAGAATGTGACGACTATCGAGCTTGATCCGGGTGTGCAGACCATCGCACGATGCAATCCCTGGTCGCGGGAACTCTTCGCCAATCCTAATATCACGCAGGTGATGGGCGATGCCTATGAAGTAGTGCCAACCATCGCTGCTGAGAGTTTTGATCGCATCATGCACGATCCTCCGACCCTGAAACTGGCGGGTCAGCTCTATGCGGGTACCTTCTATCATGAACTCCATCGCGTCCTGAAAAGGGGCGGGCGGATCTTCCACTATATTGGCGATCTTAATAGCAAAGGGGGTAGCGTCGTCACGCGTGGGGTGATGCGACGCTTGCAGGAAGCTGGCTTCTCGCGAGTGGTGCGACGCACGGAGGCGTATGGGGTGGTGGCGTATAAATAGGGTTAGAAAGGGCTGATCGAGCCGAAAGAAGAGGATTTTTGCGATCATGTTCGTACAAATGTTGTGAAGAGGGAGATTTTCTATGCAATCATCTGAAAGCTTTGGGCCAAAAAGTAACCCGGAGATGAGCGGAGATGCCGTCGTTCAACTCTTGCAATTTTTTGAGCAGCATGGCGTTGAAGTTTTTGTTGACGGAGGTTGGGGCGTCGATGCTCTGTTGGGCGAACAAACTCGTCCGCACAATGATCTCGACATCGCTTTACAGCACAAAGATGTCCCGAAACTTCGCACGCTCCTCGAAGCGCGGGGATACAGGGATGTTCCCCGCGATGATACGCGCGATTGCAACTTCGTCCTGGGCGATGACCAGGGGCACGAGGTTGATTTCCACTCCTACACCTTCGATGCTGATGGCAAGTTGGTTTTTGGTGTGCCGTATCCGTTAGAGTCATTAACCGGCACAGGCTCAATCCAGGGATATCCGGTCAAGTGCATTTCCCCTGAGTGGCTGGTAAAATTCCACTCTGGCTATGAACTGGATGAAAACGACTACCGGGATGTCTCTGCATTATGTGAGCGTTTTGGCATTGCCCTGCCAGATGAGTACGAACGCTTTGTCCGAAAAGGAGACAAACAGGAATAATCATTCTGATAATGAACTCTTCAGCTCTTGAGGACTATACTGATGCCGCTGCCATGTTCTCCAAAGAAGCAAACTGAAGAGCGTTATGAATAATACTGTATTCAGCATATAATAGAACATCGGTAAAGGATGACTCCAAATTGCGGTGAGGAAGAGCGACATCGACAATATAAATTGTATAAGCGAGGTACTCAAACTTATAGTAATACCTCTTTTCTTTAATGATTTCCCATAACATCCGCACTCATCAAATTTATGAGTGTAATGGGAAATGATATTTAACGAGAGAAACAGGAAAAAAAGAAAGAATGTAATTCCTATCATAATGACATGGAAGATGTATATGGGTATTAACAATGCCACTGCAACAAGCAATTCTCCCCAGGGGAAGATTCTACTGATCCATTCGCTCTCGTGCTCAGGAATATTGTATCGATAACATAGCGTGGCAAAAAAGGTTTTAGGACTATCTATTTTGGCAATACCTGCAACACCTAATACCAAACTGAAATAGCAGTTTAGCAGGAAATGAGAAACATTCATGTTCTATCGATTCCCTATAATTTTATTTTTGCGTAGTTGCTTCCCAGATATATGAAGAACCAAACATCAGGTGTCTGGCTCTTCATAGCAATTACCTTGCTCTCCACGCACCAAACGAGGACTCCCCTACTCAAGATTCCGCACGATAATGGGAATGCTCTGGGACAAAGATCCATCTCAAGCTCAGATGGGTATCATCAGGAAGATTCGACCAAAAGTTTAGATCAAGGTCAAACGACTTATTACCAGCAGGATGCTTCATCTTAACTAAAGGCCCTCCGAAACGTTGCTTAAAACCGCTTATAGTCGGATCACTTTGATGAGCAGGATCATTCGGACTGAAATCGGTTACCTCCAAGATGGCATTTCCATGCGTATTACGCCAAACGGTTGTCCCAACCTGAATGATTTTTTTCATGATGTTTCCCTTTCAGTGAAGCTTACTTTCTATCGGATCTTTTCTTACAAAACCATTAACAGCGCGTACCAGTATTCGTGAATGTATAATAGCAAATACCTTCATCAGTTTGTCCAACCCGCTCATCATAGCACTCTTCCACTGCGTAGTAGGTATTGTACCCCAGGCAATCATAATCCTCACACACTGTTTCATAGTAGACACATACTATGAACTCCTCATTATCACAAGGAACAAAAGCGTTTGCTTTTGGTGCAGACATCAAATAGTGAATGGAAGGAATAAAAGCGAATAAACTAGCTCCTACTTTTAGGAGTTGCCGCCGAGAAAAAAGTTTCAAGTGCCTATTCTCCTTAACAATTTAATAGAAAGCTTCGCGCATGGCATACCATCAAGTGGAGTTTCCATCAACAGCATCCCATCAGAAGTTACTTAGTTCTCATATTCTTAAATGTAGCTGGTGATGCAATATTGAATTGCTCGGTTTATAGTATAAAATAAAAGTTTTTTTTCTTGTCAAGGGTTTTAGGTAATTTAACTGTTTAGTCAGGCAAATCTCATCAAACCGTCATGCAGGACAATATTTTTTTGTCCTGCTTCCTGATTATGCTATAATTGGCTTACGGCACTCTATAAAGCTAGCAAGCAGAACAATTAAAAGGTCGTATCAGCGACCAATAAAGGATGTAGTAGAGCTTTTTAATGAAGATACGTTTGCGTTATTTCGCTTCCCTCAAAGAGATTGTGGGACAGAGCGAAGAGATCCTCACAGTACCGGAGGGCACCACCTTTTCTGATGTGCGGGCCAACCTGCTCGCCCGCTATCCGCGCCTGCAACCGATTTTAGAACGGTGCTTGTGCGCGGTCAATCGAGGCTATGTGCCCGCAGAGACGGTGCTGCATGAACAGGACGAGCTGGTGTTTATTCCCCCGATGGGTGGCGGAAAGCGAGAGGAGTAGCGATGGAACCAATCATTCAACTGACACGCGAACCGCTTGATCGTAATGCCCTGGTGGCAGCTGTGAGTCATCCCAGCGTTGGGGGCGTGGTGGTCTTTGAAGGCGTAGTGCGCGACAACGCCAGGGGCAAACAGG
>DASTZT010000132.1:0-6898 GCA_035764225.1 Ktedonobacteraceae bacterium | reverse complement strand
CTTGCTCGAACCCGTTGCGGTGATTGCCGATGAGGAGAACGGCTTTCCCTGGGGCATTCCAGCCCGTTGTTTCTCCCTGGACGACCAGACGGATATTGCAATCGTCGAATGCTTGTGCTAGAGCAATGGGAAGACCAACTGCTCGAATATGGCGTAAAAACGTTCTCACAAATGGTGAGATGCTCGCAAACCGAAACAGATTCACTGCTTTCTCCCACAGGGGACTCTTTTCTCCAATACATTCGTTTCCTGGTTACAGGATGATTTGGCGCACTACATAGCAGTGGGCCTAAAGCTTATTCAATGCTATTCGAACATCATCAACAAGTGCTGGAGTAAGCGTATGATTTATACGGGCAACGTCAGCTACTTGCCATGCTGTTTCCCACACCTCTCTGGAATGACTATCTTTGCTGACGTTCTTTCCCGTATGCTCTCTTTGATATCTCTCTAAGCGCATGGAAAGTCGCATTTGCGTTATAGAATCACTCACTGTTTCACCTCAATTAGCTGATTCTTTTTAACCATACTACCATTACTGTTTGCTCCCAGTAGCCTGCTTCTTACCGGAAGTGTTTGCAAAGCCCCTTTAGCGAGCGTGAGATGGCTCCTCCTTTACTAGAGAACCGTTGGGTGATGCTTGGACGGCTACACTGGTCTCCCGTCGCATGATCTGGATCAGCGGCTCGATGAGGTCAATGGGTAGGGGGAAGATAATGGTCGAGTTCTTCTCCACGGCGATCTCGGTTAGCGTTTGCAGGTAGCGCAGCTGTAGAGCTGCGGGCTGCGAGCCGATTACTTCGGCAGCTTGTGCCAACTGGGTCGAGGCAAGCAATTCCCCTTGCGCGTGAATCACTTTCGCGCGTTTCTCTCGCTCTGCCTCTGCTTGCTTGGCCATTGCACGCTGCATCGTGGCGGGCAACTCCACATCCTTGATCTCGACGGCGGTCACTTTCACGCCCCAGCTTTCCGTCTGCTCGTCGATGATGGCTTGTAGATCGCGATTGATCTTCTTGCGCTCAGCCAGCAGTTCATCCAGTTCCGATTGACCCAGGACGTTGCGCAGGGTGGTTTGCCCAATCTGGGTAGTCGCCTGGTTGAAGTTGACCACATTGACCACGGCGGCCACCGGATCGACGACGTAGAAGTAGAGCACTGCCGTCACCTTGATGGTCACGTTATCGCGAGTAATGACCTCTTGCGGGGGCACGGTGAGCGTGACAATCCGCAAGTCAACTTTGCTCATGCGCGAGATGAATGGCGGGACCAGGAAAAGACCTGGACCCTTTGCCCCGATCAAGCGCCCCAGCACGAAGATCACACCTCGCTCATACTGTTGCACCACCCGAATCGCCGAGCGGGCGAGAACCAGCAGCAACAGAACGATAATACCAAGTACTATCCATACCAGGAGATTCATAGTAAGCCTCCTTTAGGCTTTCAAAGCACGCGTTGTATGAAGAAAAAGAGCATCTGTACCGCCGTCATCGAGCCACCGTTCTATGGACTCTGCCTCAGAAGCCACCTCCTGCACACTGGCGTCAGGAAGATATGTCCTGCCTCGGTGTAACTGTATGGCTGACTCTAGAGGGGAAACACAGGGCATGCCTCGTTCCTGATCGTAGCACTCGTACACCATTTGATCGGTGCGCAGTCGGTGCGGATGCTGTCCTAGAAGGGGCGAGGTGGCCTGTGGCCCAGGTTGGGACGTTGGCCAGGCGGGATAGGTAAACGGACGGTGAGCTGGCTCAGACTGGGGGATCGCCTCTGGAGGATGACTATTCTTTCCATTACACCCCGTTGCAGGATCACCAGATCCTGATTGAGCGGCGTCCTGAACAGCCACGGGTTCTTGCGCATGTGCGTCCGGTCCTGCTGCTCTTGTCGTATCAAGTGGCAAGGTTGTTTGTTGAGTGATGGTCATAGGTGCCGCCTTTCCTGATGAAACAGGGAAATCCTCACGAAGTTTCTTTCCCCTGGAGTGATGGGTGGAGTAGCGCAACACCCTGACTGTTGTGCTTGTTCTCGTCTTCGACACGATCAAAGGAACGGCTCCATTGCTTGCGCTCTGCTCGCCCTTCAGGCGGATACCAAACATCGTGGAACCAGAGGGCACCCAGCAGTGTTACAGAGAAAAGGACTGAGAAGATGACTACCAGCATAGCTGTGTCCTTTCGCGTTGTTTTCAAAACACACCTCTTGCTCACGGAGGTCAAACGTCCGTTCCATGAACGTTGTCTATATGTGAGAGAGGAGAGGATATGCAAGCGGAGAGAACACGCAAGACCACCCCGGACAGTGCGCTCCGGTGGTGGAGAGAGGTTCTGGGCGCCAGTTATTACGAGGAACATGGCTGAAGGGGCAAAGCTCATAAGAAGATTTATAAGCTATGGTAAGTATATACTATTTTAAAGCAAAATGCAATATTTATGCAATAAAAAGTTATATATCAAGCAAAACTATCTCCTCTCATAGATCACTTTCAGTCGCCCGGTATGTGCTTGACCTGCTCCCACGCCTTCATCAGTGACCGTCTGAACAAGCCAGCCACGCTTTGCCATTTTCCTTATATCCTTGCCAAGCTGATCGCGTGCTTCTCCTTTAAACATTCCTGATGTGTATATCTTGACTTGTTGTTGCATTTGCTCACCTTATCCTTTTGTTGTTGTGTATAGCAGAATGTAGCTGGTCTATAAAAAGTGCTTGCTGCCCTGACTCCACTCTTGTATACCTGTGTTAGTATAGTTTCCTCGATCTCTAGAGTGACGAGTTCAATGGAGACATCCTCATCACTCCAGGCCGAAAAGATCTGAGGAGTCAGGCCGCAGGAATATCCTGCCGGGTGGCGACAGTCTCTGGCTTTCGCCCTGTGGCTTCCAGGCACTGGTTGAGCCCTATGAGAGACGCGTTTGCCTCATCGAATGTCGCGTGATCGAATATAGCTCTTTTCACGTCTGCTCCCCGTAGATCTACTCCGCGCAAATCTACGTTGCTGAGATCTCCTCCCTTGAGATTCGTACGGCAGAGGATTGCCCCACGTACATCAGCTCCATGTAAATTTGCCTTCTGGAGATTGGCATCACTCAGATTGGCACCCCTTAAATCGGCATGGCGTAGGTCTGCTCCCTGCAAGTCCGCTTCCCGTAAGTCTACTTCCTGCAAGTTAGCTTCAGTAAGATCGGCTTCGTGCAGATCAAAACCACGCAGATCAGATCCGTGCAGTTGAGCCTCGTGGAGGTTTGGCTCGAACGCCTGGACATCAGGATAGGCTTGTCGCCACCTATTCCAAAGCGTCTTCCCTGATAAAAGAAGTGCCAGAAGATTCTGATATGTCATAAGAGCCCACTTCCTGATTCTGTGAGATAGACAGAGACGGAAACGTTCAATCAGAACCACTTCTCTCTGGCTCAGAGCGGCCTCGCTCTTCCAAACAAAGGTGTTCGTGATGAGCGCTTTCTTGTTACGAGGAACATGGCTTGAGGGGCAGGACTCGTAGGGATATCTATGAGACTTTTTAAGTATACATTATTTTTCACTGAAATGCAATATTTATCAAATCACATGGACGTTTTGGAATCCTTAGAGTATGGCACGATGCTCAATAAAGAGCGAATTGATAAAAAATCTGAAATTGTCAGAATTCTCGTCCTATCTCTATGCATCAGTGTGATATGCAAAAGCATTTATGATGCGAACTTATGGAGTGTATGTGCTATAATGAAGTACGATAGATGTGGCAACGTTGTGTTCATATACAGTTGGATAGTTATGTGGAAGGGGATGTATGGAAAGCGTCTTTCTCTTCTTTCAACGACGAGTGTTGTTAGCAATTGACCCCTTTTCTGACAGGAGTTATACCCTTACCAACTCGAACATGGGATGTGTAGGCGCTTGTTGGAGTCTCCTTCTTCAGGAACGGTGCTCCCCTGCTCATGTTTAACGTCTAGCATAGCAGCCTTTCTCTCGTACATCGGCGTATAGGGTGGGCAGGAAGGTGAGGCTGTTACTTTTATGATGATTATACGCTATGGTTTCGCCTGAAAGGGGAAAAAGCATGTTCGATGCGGGAAAAAATCTCATGGGCGCTCCGCCACCGGGCGAGTCCCCATCTGGATACATTTCCTTTCCTATTGTGGGGATCGGTGCTTCCGCTGGGGGGCTGGATGCGTTTACGCAGTTCCTGGAGCATTTGCCAACAACTACAGGGATGGCCTACGTCTTTGTGCAGCACCTGGACCCATCCTCTACCAGTATCTTACCTGAACTGCTTGCTCGCATGACGAAGATGCCCCTGCATACTGTCCAGGATCAGATGATAGTGGAACCGGATCATGTCTATGTGCTCCCTCCGAACACCGATCTGACGATCTCGCAAGGAACTCTCCACCTCATACCGCGCACACAGCACCACGGTCAGCGCCTCACCATCGACCGCTTCTTTCACTCCCTGGCACAGGATCGGACCCATCAAGCCATTGGAGTGCTCCTATCGGGAACCGCATTTGACGGCACGGCGGGTATCGAGGCCATCAAGAAGCAAGGAGGCATGACCTTTGCCCAAAACGCGCCATCTGCGAAGTACTCGCAGATGCCCCAACATGCCATTGCTGCTGGATGCGTTGATCGGATTCTGCCGCCAGAAGAAATTGCCAGAGCACTGAGCACGTATAACTGGCATCAGCCCCTCCCCACTGCCACCTCGTTGGAAACGCAGGAACTCACGCCTTCCGAGCAGCAGGCGTTCACCAGGATTCTCCTGTTGCTCAGCAACACTACCGATGTGGATTTTCTCTCCTATCGTCCTGCGACACTGCAACGGCGGATAGTTCGTCGGATGGCGATGGTGCAGATCGATCAGTTTCTCGCGTATGCCACCTATTTGGATGACCATCCTGCTGAAGTGAGCGCCTTGAGTCAAGAGATCCTGATCCATGTGACCAGCTTTTTCCGCGATCCAGATACCTTTGAGGCTCTGACTCGTCTGGTCTTTCCAGAACTGGTGCGGCAGCTTTTCCCAGGAGACCCCATCAGACTCTGGGTTGCAGGATGTTCCACTGGCGAGGAAGTCTACTCGCTCGCCATCTGTTTGCTCGAGTATCTGGAAGAACGCGCGCTCGCACCTCCCATCCAGTTCTTTGCGACCGATATCGACACAGCGGCTCTCAAGCAGGCCAGGGCAGGCATCTACGTGACGAAGCTTTTGCAGGGGGTCTCCCCCGTGCGTCTCCAGCGATTTTTTGTTCCCATAGATAGGAGAGGAGAGCGGTACCAGATCAGCAAAGCCATTCGAGAACGATGCATCTTCGCAGCGCATAATGTAGCGAACGATCCGCCATTCTCTCGACTGGAGCTGGTCAGTTGCCGCAACGTCCTCATGTATCTGCTCCCTGGAGCACAAGAGAAAGTGCTCCAGACCCTCCATTATGCCCTCAAACCACATGGGTTCCTTCTGTTGGGAGCCTCGGAAAGTGTTGGTGCTAGCTCCACACTCTTTACTCGTATAGAGCAGCACCAGCAGGTGTTTGCCAAAAAAAGTCAGTGGAGAAGCCTGCCTCTGCACAAAGCCGTGCATGGAGGTGAGAGTATCGTCGGAATGAGGCAAGAAAACCTCGACAGGAGAGCGGAAGCTATGATAAAGACGTTTGATGTCCAACAAGAAACCGACCGCCTGCTGCTGACGACCTATGTCCCCGCCAGCGTGGTCGTCGATGCCGAAATGCAGATTCTCTACGTCCGGGGACATATCAGTCCCTACCTGGAACCAGCTCCAGGGAAGGCCAACTTCCATCTGCTCAAATGGGTCCGGGAAGGGCTGAAACTGGGCCTACGCGCAGCCATTCATGCTGCTCAGAATGCGGACCAGCCTATCAGAAGGGAAGGCTTGCAGGTGAGTGGCACGACCAGAATGGTGCAGGTTACCGTGGTGCCGCTCAAGGAATCTTCCACGACACGCTGCTTCTTGATTATCTTTGAAGAAAGCCCTCCCCTCGCATCTCATGGAGAGAAACGAGGCAAGCAGACAGCCGAAGCGGCTAGAATTGCCGCTCTAGAACAGGAACTGGCAACGACTCAGGCCGAGGTGCAGATCATCCTGGAAGAGCATGATAGCGCCAATGAGCGCTTGCAGGCCGCCAATGAGGAGAGCCAGTCGAGTAATGAGGAGCTGCGTAGTCTCAACGAAGAACTGGAGACCTCTCAGGCGGAACTGCAAGCGAGTAATGAAGAACTAAGGACCGCCAACCAGGAACTGCAGACGCGTAATGAGCAACTGCGCGTGGCTCAGGACTATGCTGAGTCCATTGTCGAGACCATTCGCGAGCCGCTGGCAGTACTGAGCGGAGACTTGCGGCTACAGCGTGCCAACACCGCTTTTTATCAATTCTTCCGGGTGACTCCGCCGGAGACAGAGCGTCGTTTGCTCTCTGAACTGGGCAATGGGCAATGGGATCTCCCCCCATTGCGGAAGTTGCTGGAGGAGATGCAGATCACGAACCGGTCTTTCCACAGCTTTGAAGTGGAACACCACTTTCCTGCCATCGGGCACAAGATTATGGTGCTCAATGGCCGTCGTATCGTGCATGAACGAGAAGGAACCAGGAAGCATCTCATTCTATTGGCGATGGAGGATATCACCGTACGCAGAGAGCTGGAGCGGCAGAAAGAGACCTTCCTTGGCATGGTCAGCCATGAACTCAAGACACCCCTCACTGCCGTGAAGGGCTTCGTCCAGCTGCTCCAAAGACGTGTGCGCAAAGCGGGAGATGAGCAGACGGCAGACGAGCTTGGAAAGGTGGATATGCACCTGGACACGCTTTCACACCTGATCGACAGCTTACTCGATGCCAGTGCGCTTGAATCTGGCATGCTCTCGATCCATCCGGCCCCATTTGTGGTGGAT
>DASTZT010000131.1:0-9704 GCA_035764225.1 Ktedonobacteraceae bacterium | reverse complement strand
GGCTTCACCTCCGTCTATTTGCAGTTTGATAGCACACGACCTGAGGATATCCAGAAGCTGCGTGGCGAGGACCTCTGGGAGGTGCGCGAGAAAGCCGTTGCGGCCTTAGAACGAGTCAATTTGCCCTCAACCCTGGCAGTTTCGCTCTACGATGGTCTGAACACGGACCAGATTCAGCAAATTGTTCATTTTGCCTGGCAGCATCCTCGCACCGTTTGCGCCATTGCCTTCCAGGCGGCAACACCCTTCGGGCGCTTCGAAGTCGGCGACGCTACAGATCAGGCAGCCGCAAAGTCAGTCCCCCGCAAGTTACGCATGCCGGAAATTCTGCAACTGATTGAAGAGCAGACAGGCGTCTCACAGGATCTCTTCTTTCCGGTCGGCGAAGGCTCCCCCCTATGCAACGCCTTTACGCTCCTCAAACATACCAAAACGGGCTATAAGCCGATTGCGCCAAATTTTACCTTGCAAGAATTTATGGAAGTGATGGGGCCGCGTCCTAACATGACGCTGCGCATGCTAACGCGTGGACGCGCCGCAGTCCTGCCGCAAATCGTGACCAACATTGGCGGCAGCCTCAAATTGCTGAAAACGCTCTGGCCCCATCTCGGCACCGATCCATCCTTCTGGACCAGCCGCAAGACGCTCACCCTTTTCGTCAAACCGTTTATGGATGAAAGCGATATTGATATGAGCCGGATCGAGCGCTGCTGTTTCCACAATGCATCCCCAAGAGGCGTAATGTCGTTCTGCGCACTGAACGCGAAAATGCGCCCGGCCCAACCTCATGCCCAGGAAAGTGCGTTTGTACCACTGCCTGTACGGCGAGTAAAACAACCAATCGTGCAGTAAGTGTTTGCATGAGGTAAAATATGGATAGCACAAAGGCGATCTACGGGGTCGCCTTTGTGCATTGATGCTTATTGTTTATTGGTAGGAAAGGGCAACACCCGTGTACTTCTCGATTATCATCCCTGTATTGAACGAAGAAACCGTGCTTGAGGAGCAGCTTAGCTCTCTGAGAGAACAGTGCGCCGACAGCGATTGCGAACTACTGATTGTTGATGGCGGTAGTAGCGATAGGACGGTTGCTATTGCGCAAAGATATGGACGCGTTATTACTGCTGCTCGCGGTCGCGCCTGCCAGATGAATGCAGGGGCCGCAGCTGCCAACGGGGACGTTTTTATTTTTCTGCATGCCGATACCAGACTGCCCGCCAACTCTTTGCCAGCCATCGAATATATCCTGAAGCGGTCAGCAGTGGTCGGTGGGGCCTTTCGTATCAAATTCGACGAGGAGCGCCTGGCCTATCGCTTCGTGGCCTGGACAACCAACCTGCGCTCACGTCTGTCCCATATTTTTACAGGGGACCAAGCATATTTTATCCGCGCAAGCAGCTTTCGAGCCATTAATGGCTATCCCGACCAGCCATTAATGGAAGATCTGGCCATTATTACTCGGTTGCGCTCCATCGGCAAGTTTGTCCTGATGCCTCAATACGTCATTACTTCAGCGCGGCGACACGAGAAAATTGGCCTCGTGCGCAGCGTACTTTTTATGTGGTACCTGCGCCTACTTTACCGTTTTGGCATTTCCCCGGTTCGGCTACAACGGATGTATCTTGATATCAGGTAAGGACTCTCTACCTATTTGTACCCAATCAGATATTTTATTCGTTTTCAAGAGGGGATTATCATAACAGTAAGGAACGACCTTTTATGACAGATGGCGTTACTCAATCCGCAAAGGATCAAGATCAACCAGCAATTGACGTTACCGATAGCAAGATCCAGACGCCGGAAATACAGCCAGCTAAGCCCATCGTGGCAGCACAGTTGCTCACAATCTGGACGCCACGCTTTATTATTATTTTTGGTCTGGCGCTAGTGGTTGGACTGAGCACGGCAGCTCTGCTGACAGAAGGTTGGACCAGCAAATTCTTTGTGGGCGAATGGGTTCTCCTGGCTTATATGGCCTTGTTAGCAGGCGGCTGGATCGCGCTACTTGTCTGGACTCGTTCGCCCTGGATACGCATAGGCGCTACCTTTGGCGGTCTCTGGACCATATTAATGAGCATCAGCTATATTTTGAGCCTGCTTACCGTCGATCCCCAATCACCGATTATTGCTCATTTAAATGCAGCTACCACCAGCGCGCTGCTGGGAGCGTATATCTGCCTCTCGATCAATCGCACCTCATTACGTCTCTGGGACAACCTATTTTTCCGCTTCGCCCCTATGATAGGCGCTGGCATTGCCATCTTGATTTTTCTACTCATGCCAGCCGAAAATCGCTCCTTGAGCAGTTTTGAGAGCATCATAGCAGGAGTTATGTTCTACCTCTGTGTACTGGTATGGTGGTTACGTCGCTCCTGTTGGCAAACGCAGCCTGGCCCAACCTTCCTCTTTGGCATCGCCCCAGTTATTCAGCTCCTTCTAGCGATACCAGGCGTGATTACGCCCGATGCCAATTTTTTCTTTACCCAGGTAATGCTTCTGAGCATCCTACTTGGCATTTTGCGTATTATACAAAGCGAGCGCATACTCAGCAAAGCTCGACTAGCGGACGATGCCCTGCATTGCAAGGATGATTAAGAGCACGCCAATGCCATTGTTGAGAAAGTGGAGCATCATCCCAGGCCAGATTGAGCGGGTACGCCAACGCAGAAATGCCAGGGCCATCCCGATCACAAAAAGGACTGCGAACGAGCCTGGATCAGCATGGGCAACGGCAAAGATGAGCGCGCTTAGCACAATCGCCCAGCCTAGTGACATGCCCCGCAACAGGCCAGGAAAGACAAACCCTCTGAAAAAAACCTCTTCACAAAAAGGGGCCACAAACACACCCACGATCAAAGTGGCATAGGTGGTAATAGGGGCATTTTTGGCCTGCTGTAAGATCACCTGGTCATTGGTCTGAAGAGGGAGATGCAGCGCGGTGATAATCTGCTGATACACAACGTTCGTAACCAATACCGCAAAGAAGAGGAGCACAACCCAGAAGAGAGCATTTTTGACATCGAATTTCCTAAAACCCAGAGCCTGCAACGCCAAACGGGCGCGATGAGCGGCTGAACGAAACGCGCGACTGGCAAAGTAGCAAGGAGCAATCAGAAACGCGCCTTCGACGAGCACAGAAAAAATGAAGACGATAATCGCGTTGGTAAGATCCAACTGTGGTGGGAGCACGCCGCTACGTGCTGGCTTGGGACTCACAAGCGAGAGACCCAGAGCAAAGGTAATCCAGGGAACCAGCGTTAAGAAAATACCGGTAAATGTTTGCTGAATCGTCCAGGGAGCTTCATCATACTTCTGTTCCACCAGGAGCTTCCCCCTTTTTTTCGTACTAAATTATACCATGAAGACGATCATTTGTCTGTAGTTTTATCCCTATTGCTACAAAAGCGATATGGTATACTACGTTCAACATATTATTCTCATAGTAGAGCACGTACCAGACGGATAGGAAGGATACCTGCTTGGCAGGCACTATAGAAACTCATCCAGCAGAAAACTCAAACTGGCGGAAGCATAAAAACGCATGTCCGTTCTATCGTGAACGCTGGTTCCCCTGCAATGATGTTGCGGCGGGTGAACCGATGTACCAGGTTTTTTGTCTTAAAGGCACTCCACCAGTAACGGCAGAAGAGCAAGATAAATGCTTCCGCAGCAAGACATGCTGTTGGCGGCTTGCTAATAAAACTGATGACAAGAAGAAAACAACAACGCAGGCAGAGCCAACCGAAGAAACTGCTGTGCCTTCACACTAACACTTACAGGAGACGGCTTGCTCTTTCATGCCTTAAAAACGATAGGTAGAGGCCCGATCTATTGGCCTCTACCTGATGACAATGTTATTGCATAAGCAAGTTTATCATTCCCGTTCACGAGCGGAATAGACATACTGCTCCAGAACGTCAGGATAATCAAAGAGTTCCTCTGACTTGAAGAAACGCTCAACTTCAGTGCTGGCGGTCTCTAGCGAGTCTGAGCAGTGAATCAGATTTGCTTGCACGCTCATGGCGAATTCGCCACGGATCGTGCCAGGCGCGGCCTCGCGAGCTTTGGTGATGCCACAAAGCGTGCGAACAGTATTGACACAATCGGTCCCTTGCCAGCAGCAGGCGATCACGGGTGTGAGCTGCATAAACCCTTTGACTTCAGGGAAGAAGTCGCGGCCAACAAGGTGACTGTAATGTTCGTTGAGCAGAGCATCGGACAACTGCATCATTTTCAAGCCAACCAGCTTGAGTCCTTTGCGTTCCAGGCGAGCAATAATCTCGCCCACAAGATCCCGCTGAATGGCATCGGGTTTCAACAACACCAGGGTACGTTCCATATATTGAAAACTTCTCCTTTATCTTTTTCAATCTCGTAGCCAGGGGCTTTCTTAGTAACTGGCAACCATCTGCACGACCTGGCGACAGACTTTCTTCATTTCCAGGCGCACGCGCCCAGTATTGCCACGACCGCGTGTGATCACGATCAGAATGAGGTCGCTCGCCTCTTCTATCTGGATGGTACCATTGCTGGTCTCAATAACGACGTGATGAGAGTCGCCGTGACTGATCTTCGATGTATAGCTGGTAATGGAGCCAAAAGCGGCAGCCGACATGGCCCCGACCATTTCATCGTCTTCGCTGTGCATCGTGCTGGCGACAATGAGACCATCTTTGCCAACAAGAAGCGCGTTCTGAACCTCATCAAGATCGGTTAAGCGTTGTAAAATAGTTTCCACGCAGTGGCTCCTTTAGCTTCTAGCTTCTTGCCTTTTTCGCCATCGTAAGAGCTTTGTTATAGGCTTCCATTGCCTGCAAATACTCTCCCTGACGCATATAGGCATCACCCAATACACGATAGCCTGCCGAATAGTTTGGTGCCAGTTTTAGGAGAGCGCGTACGTTGCTAACAACTTCGCCCAGCAATTCGGGAGCGCTCCGTATAATGACGCGATATGCCTGCATGGCATCATCATAATCGCCCGCAAGCTGATATTGATACCCTTTCAGTAACCGCTCTTGATAGCTGACGTTGCCGTCCATACTCTTTGCCACACGTTCACTGTTTCGGCTCCCTCTTCCATAGGAACCCAGTTGTTCGCGAGGCGTAGCAAGCTTCTGCTGCATAGGCTGCAAGCGCACAGCGGGACGCCGCATTGTTGTCTCCAACTCGTTATCAAGAAATGGATTTGTTGGCTTATGCTGAGGCTGCGCCGTGGTTGGAGGATTGGGCACAGCGCCTTGAGGGGCTGAGACAGGTTTTGGCTCGAATACCGGGCCTGGCACCGTCTGGCTGCGAACGGGAGGAATATCGACAGGCGGGGGGGGAGTCGCTGGCTGCCAGGTTGCTACTGGCTCGAATACCGAACCTGCCGAGACATGATTTTTATTCTCAGGCTGCTGCGCTGCTACGGGTGACGGCGTCGAAATAGCATCGCGCGAGAAACTACCGAGTTCCGCCAGTGCTGATGATAGCGTCGGCTCCGGCTGCGCTTCCTTCGACCAGACATCCATGATGGGAAAATCCGGTTCGGCCTGCGCTGCGGGTGAAGCTTCCTGAGCCTGGGCAATCGAAGCCAGTGAATTAGGCTCTAACTGGGTAAAGCCTTGAGAGAGCAAGCCATGTTCCAGTTCTTCCAATGTGGTAATCAGGTTTTGTTCAGCTTTCTCTCGTACCGGATCAGCCGATTGGCCATTGAGAGTTTGCTGTGCAACCTCTGGCTGTGATTGCTTTGCCACGATCTTCCACAATTCACCGGTCTCCTGTTGTGGCTCAGACTGGACAGCCTGGGATGGAGACGGATAATCGGTGGTCTCCTCATTGAGCGCAGTGGCTCCTATAGATCTCAACCATTCCGGTCCAAAGGACGATGCCTCTTCATCATCAGTAGCAGGCTCGGCTTCGGCCTTCCAGCTTGCGCCTGAGCTGGAGGTAGATGCTGCTGGCTGAGAACTGGACGGAAGCGCATCGCTGCCCCAGGTCGCGCCCGAACCGCTTGAAGACGCTGCGGGTTGCGCAGGCAGAGATGGGGAAGAGTGATTCTCAGAAGGAGACGAGTTGGCCGTCGCGCCGGTGAGTTGCTGCCGTTCGCTCTGTGTGAGCATACTCAGCCATGCAGGAGGCGCGGAAGGATCTGCTCCCAGTGGCTCAGCGAAAGGATTGGCCCAGGGGTCAGCAGGCGCTGCGGGATATGGCTCTTTGACATCTTCCCATATGCCCGCGCCTGTTGCATTGGCACTGTCCAGACTCTCCAGATTCTCCCAGGACGCAGGCTCTACCTCCAACTCTTTTGGAGCCTCGGCGGCAAAAGAACCTTGCGCTTCCTGGAAAACTTGCCATGATTCAGCAGGTATACCAAGATTGGGACTGGACGCTGACGGTTTTTCCTCGTTGAGTACAGGTACTTCTTCCCATTCAGTAGGAACGGTGGGAGAAGGAGCTGCCTGAACGTTGGGTGACGATACGCTGCCGAGAGGCTCCAGGTTAAGAGGCGGTCTTTTTAGGAGCTCTAGAAATGGTTCGTGCGACTGGCCAGCAGCCCGATCCATAAACAGTTCCTGCGCCATCAGCAGATCGGGATCGAGCGCCTCCACGCGCTGCAAAAACTCTTGCGCCCGCGATATATTTTTCAGCGAAACAACATAGGCAAGCAGTAATAACGCTTTCAAGCAGTCAGGAACATCCTGAAGAATTTGTGTCGCCAGTTGCTCAACCTGGCTATACATCCCTTCATGCCAGTACGTCTCTAGCAGCCCGATACGCGCGTCCAGACGATCAGGAGTAACGGCCAGCACGGCCTCCCACTCTTGTATCGCTTGCGTCCACAGATCGCCGCGCATATAGAGCCGGGCCAGACCAGCGCGAGAAAACATAAATCCCTGTTGTCCCGCTTTGGCGCTCAGCAAATTAAACTCTTGCCGTATCTGGCTATTTCCTCTACTCAGCTCATAAGCTTGCTGGTAACAGTCGAGCGCCGTATCATAGTCAGACATACGCTCACTAATCAGAGCGCGATCACAGTATGCGATCACATTTTCTGGATCGTTGGTCAGCACCCAATCAAAAGCATGCCGTGCTTCTTCCAGATTTCCCTGGGCAAGATAGACCTCACCAAGCAAACGCTGGGCCTCAATCGATTCTGGGAAACGGGCAAGAATGTACTGACAGTTAGCAAGAGCCGTATCGATACGACCAGCACTGATCGCATCCTCCGTCTCCTGTAAATAGTCGCGAAGCATCGTTTGTGTCATAAAACCTGGTCTCCTCTTTCCGCTTACACACCTGCGAGCAACTTCCCAAAGTACCCTGTCCGACGTGTATCATCGGGTCCGATGATTGCCAGACGCCGCCATTCAGGGGCAAAACAGGTCTGCGCCACACGTTGTATATCCTGTGTGGTGACCGCATTAATACACTCTATCACTTCTTCAACATCTCGCACACGATTATTCAAGCACTCCTGGCTACCTAACCAGGATGCAACCTGATGCGTCCCTTCCAGACCCAGTAACATACCACCGCGCACATATGCCCTGGTTCTTTCAAGTTCATCAGTCGGCACCGCTTCATTGCATAATCGCTCAAGCTCGGCAATAACAGCGACGATTGCCTCCTCCGTATGCGCAGGATCGATACCGGCGCTCACGACAAAATTTCCTGTTTCATGATAACTATTAAAATAGCTCCCGATATCATACGCCAGGCCCTGCTCTTCGCGCAGAGACTGGAAGAGCCGCGAACTCATTCCATCCCCAAGCAAAGCGTTGAGCAGCAAAATGGCGTAGTAGTCAGGAGTGGTGTGAGCAGCTCCTAACGTTGCCAGACAGATATTGGTTTGTTCCGTCGCCTTCTTAATCATACGGACAGGCAGCGCGGTAGATGAAGGCCAGCTCTCCTGCCACCCTGGAAAACTACGCGCCTGCCAATCGTTGAACAAGCCCTCAACAAGCTCGACAATCTCTTGCTCGTTGACATTGCCCGCGATACTAATCACCAATGAATTGGGCCGATAATAGGTATCCAGGTAATCAAGCATATCTTGCCGCTGCATCCTGGCGACGGTTTCTACTGTGCCTGCATCGTCTCGCCCTAAAGGAAGATCAGGCCACATCACGGCATCAATCAGCAGGTTAACCCATTCCTGCGGATCATCTTGCGTCGCTTTTAGCTCCTCAATAATGACGCCGCGCTCTTTTTCAATTTCAGCCGGGTCAAATAACGGGTTCCGAATCATATCAGCCAGCGTTTTGATCACCACAGGCAAGCATTCGGCGGGAACGCGGGCTGTATAAGCAGTGATTTCTTTCCCTGTGCTACCATTAAAGACGCCGCCCACGCCCTCAATCGCTTCAGAGATCAAACGGGCCGTGGGATAGCGTTTTGAGCCTTTAAAGAGCATATGCTCAATAAAGTGCGACACCCCTGATATGGGGTTCGGTTCGAAGCGTGAACCAACAGAAAAAAAGAACGCAATACTGGCGGAACGCATACCCGGCATCTGGGTAATGAGTAAACGTAGTCCATTATGTAAAGTGATTCGCTTATAATTCATTTACTGTCTGGCGCAATATTCCTTACATGTATTTCTTGAGAAAAAATGCCCCAAATCTCCTTTTAGCCACTGTGCAAAAGCTGCCAGTACAACCATCGACTATCAGCACTGCTATTTTACCGTATACAGAAAATCGTTTACCACGCAGTATTATAGACGGTTTCCTCAGGTGTCGCAACTGAATACAAAAAAAATAGGAAGAAAAGTGACCTGGACGGCATCAAACAACCGCGACAGGAGATAAACCGAATAGGGGACAAAGCACTTTGTCCCCTTAAATTGAGCAGGTTCTAGAACAGGCCAATGTCGTTTGCCAGTTCTCCCAGGCCGCCCAGCATACCTTCATCGCGGTGATGATGGCGATGGTGTTGAGGATAGCCCATATCGCCCTCGACACGATTCTCGATGGTATTTTCAAGCCCGTGCAATAACATCTCACCGCCGATTACCGCTGCCGCCCCACCAAGAGCACCAGCAGCATATTTGCCCCCATTCCCTTGTAAAAATCCTCCCAGCCCTCCCTGCTGACCTTGCACGGGCATGTTGGCAGGAGTGGGAACGACGCCCGCCAGGCTGGTTCGGCAGCTCACGCACTGAGGCGTTCCCATTGGGGCCATCGCCATACAGGTTGGACAGCGCAGCATCATCGGCTGCTGCCCCAACATGGGCTGCGGTTGATAGCCGCCTTGCGCATACTGCTGAGGATACTGAGGCTGGCCGTATGGTTGTGGATTCTGCGGTGGTGGATATTGGCCCGATGTCATATAGCTTGTCTGTACAGCAGGTGCGCCAATTTGCGTGCCGCAACCACCACAGAAACGGACGCCAGGACCGTTTTGTCTGCCACAGCTCGTACAGAATACGCCCGATGGGGCAGTTGCTGGTGCATTCATATTATGACCACAAGTGGTACAAAAAGCGCTTTCGTTCGGCACCTGCATATGACAGGCGGGACATGGGCGCATTGGTGGCGGAGGAGGAGCCGTCTGAACCATCGGAGCTGGCGCATTTAATGCTGATCCGCAATGCATACAAAATGCCGCTCCAGGTGCCACTTCCCCATTACAACGGGGACAGGCGCTCGTTGACGCCGGTACACTAACAGGCTGAACCGATGTACCGCACGCTGGACAAAACTTTTTACCGGTGACAT
>DASTZT010000130.1:0-3267 GCA_035764225.1 Ktedonobacteraceae bacterium | reverse complement strand
CAAAACTCGCGGCCAAGCATCTCGCCCAGTCGGTCGGCGCGCCGACCGTTCCCGGTTACAATGGCGAGAGCCAGGATGAAGATGTGCTGATCGATGAGGCACGACGCATCGGCTTTCCCCTGCTGATTAAAGCGTCGGCTGGCGGAGGAGGTAAAGGTATGCGGGCCGTCAACGCCTCCACCGATTTCAGCGAACAGCTGGCCGGAGCACGACGAGAGGCAAAAGCTGCTTTTGGCGATGAAACCGTTTTCCTTGAGCGACTTATTCAGCGTCCTCGCCATATCGAGATTCAGGTGCTAGGCGATCAATACGGCAATCTGATCCATCTGGGAGAACGCGAGTGCTCCATTCAACGACGCCACCAAAAGATCATTGAGGAAAGCCCCTCGATTGCCCTGAATCCCTCCCTGCGTGCTGACATGGGCCAGGCCGCCGTACGGATCGCGCAAGCAGCGGGCTACGTCAATGCGGGCACGATAGAGTTTATGCTCGACGAAAGTCTTGATATTCCGCGTTCCAACGCCGCTCTCGCGTCTAGCTTCGCTCAGGAACGCGGATATGAGGATAGACAATTCTATTTTCTGGAGATGAATACACGTTTGCAGGTGGAACATCCCGTCACAGAGATGGTTACAGGGTTAGACCTTGTGCGTCACCAACTGTATATCGCTGCTGGCGAGCCGCTTGGCATCACCCAGGAGCAAGTCAGTCAGCGCGGCCATGCCATCGAAGTACGTGTCTATGCTGAAGATCCCTATCAGAACTTTCTGCCCTCGACAGGCACTATCACGCGCTTCGTTCAGCCGGAGGGGCCGGGCGTGCGTCTAGATAGCGGTATAGAAACGGGGGACGAAATCAGTCAATATTACGATCCCATGATCGCCAAGCTGATCGTGTATGGCGAAAACCGTCCGGCAGCCGTCGCTCGTCTGCAAAAAGCGCTCGAACAAAGCACGATTTTTGGCGTGACGACCAACGTCCCACTGTTGCACGCTATCAGCGTTCATCCCGCCTTCCAACAAGGTGCGACGCATACGAGCTTTCTAGAAGAGCACCATCTACCAGGGGAAACCACCGCGCAAGGTTCCGCGCTCCCCGATGCCGTTTTGCTCGCCGCCGCTCTTTACGAAGCCACAAACGAGGGAGCAACTGACGGCTCTGTGCCCTCTCAAACGACGCACTCCCAGAATCCCTGGAAAGCCCTGGGACCCTGGCGTATGGTCGGAGAGGCCCGCACCATTACCTATAACTATCAAGAGCAAGCGTATAAAATCGCCCTCAAGCCTGGCCTGGATGGAACAGGGACGTGGCGTGTGCAGATTGATACGCGAGCACCTGAGGATATTACGTATACAATTGATAGTGAGGGGCAGGTTTTGCTCAGGCGTGGGGCAAATCAGATGCACGTCTCAGTGCAATGCCAAAAAAGCGAGACGCTGGCGGCGCTCAAAGGCTACACCTACCATCTCCAGCGCCGCCAACCACCGGATGTAGAGACAGCCACACATGGAGGAGGCGCAGCCCACTCCCAGAAAACACTCAAGGCCCCGATGGCAGGTACAATTGTCAAAGTGAATGTTCACGATGGCGATAGCGTTGCGGCACACCAGGTACTGGTTATTCTCAGCGCCATGAAAATGGAACATGCGATTACCGCTCCTTATGAGGGAAAAGTGCAACGGGTGCATTATCAGGAAGGAACGGTCGTTCCTGGCGGGGCCGTTGTTATAGACATGGAATAATCAACTCAGGAAAGGATTAACAGATATGCAGGTTGGTTTTATCGGCATTGGCGTCATGGGTCGCCCAATGACCCTGAACCTGCTCAAAGCAGGCCATGATGTCACCGTTTTTGCGCGTCACCCGGAGAAGCCAGAGGTTCAGGAGGTGCTTAACGCGGGGGCGAAGCTTGCTCCATCTCCCCGCGCCATCGCAATGGCCTCAGAGTTCGTGATTACGATGGTGCCCAACTCACCAGATGCTGAAGAGGTTATAGCCGGTCCTCAGGGCGTGCTGGAAGGAGCGCGCAAAGAACTGATTATCATCGACATGAGCACCATCGCGCCAACGATGAGCCGCAAACTGGCGGAGGCAGCAGCCAAAAAGGGGGTTCACTTCCTTGATGCGCCTGTCAGCGGCGGCTCGCAGGGAGCGGTTAATGGCACCCTGTCGATTATGGTGGGAGGAGAGCAAGAGATATTTGAGAAGGCGCGACCAGTTTTGGAGGGGATGGGGAAAAAAGAGAATATTTTTTATGTCGGCCCGGTCGGTTCCGGTGAGGTGGTCAAGATCGTCAACAATATCCTGTGTGGCACCATTGCAGCTTCCATCTCGGAAGCTTTCGTGCTAGGTGTCAGGGCTGGAGCCGATGTGGACACGATGGCAAAAATTATCGGCGTCAGCAGTGGAGCCAGTTGGCAGCTCTCCAACCAGTTCCCGATCAGGGCCTTTAACGGGAGCTTTAAACCCGGCTTTATGACCGATCTGCTACATAAAGACCTGGGGCTGGCCCTTGACCTGGCAGCCGAAACTAGCACTCCAGTGGCGATGACGGCCCTGGCTCGCCAGCTCTACGAGATGACGCGCGCGGCAGGCTACGGGCGAGACGATTATACCGCATTTATGAAGGTGCTTGAACAACTGACAGGTACTGAAGTCAGGAGCCACCAGACAACATAAGCAGACGGGTACCCTATAAAAGGGTGCCCGATTTATCTAAAAGTGCTCGATTTCTTCGTACCGACCCGATTTATCACGTCCAATTTATTGTATCTTCTCCAAATTCATGCTATTTGATGAACCGAGACACACTTTATTGCGCCTACTTTCCTTCAACGGACGAGAGAGGCTTCCACGACTGCTGTCGCCACCCAATTTTATTGCGTAACGGGCTCACATCTACTTCGGGCATATGCCGTTCCACAAGCGCCACGACTTCTCGCACCAGTTCCTCCAGTTGCGTTGCAGCCGTTGCTGTATCGCTGTGAAAAAGGCTCTCCAGGCGCGTAGCCATGTCAGAGGGAACGATGCTCATCTGATCAATAAAGTGATGCATTCGTTTGAATTGAAACGATGAGTAGTACAGGCGATTGAGTCCTGCCAACATGCCAAGCAGATGATAAGCAGCCTCAACCAGCAATTGCGAGAGCCAGATCGTAGCATCACGCGGCTGCATCCGTTCCTGAATTCCCCATACCGGCACGATAGCCATATAATGTTTAACCATCGCCTGACCCAAAGCATCAGGATAATGGGAGAGAGTTTCCT
>DASTZT010000129.1:0-6659 GCA_035764225.1 Ktedonobacteraceae bacterium | reverse complement strand
TGTTAGCGATATAACAAATAGCCTGCGACTGCCGCCAATGTGAGGATCACGATGATATTGACTTTGCGGCTCGCTGCCAGTCCGAAAGCTATGGTGGCGATGAGCCAGCTTTTCCAATCTAAAGCTGAGCGGCCAATGATCGACCAGAACACGGTGAGCAGGATGCCGACGACGGCCAGCGAGATACCGCGCATAAACCCCGCGACCCAGTTCTGGTGCTCGATGCGGCTGTAAACGGCGGCAGTGAGCAGCACGACGAACGCGGGCAGGATGACCGCGATTAAGGCCAGGAATGCTCCCAGGTAGCCGTAGGTGAGGTAGCCCAGGCTGATAACCCACAGGCCGTTGGGGCCAGGGCTGAGTTGTCCAATGACGATGGATTGCCCAAATTCGACTTCGGCAGCCCAGCCGTTAGCTAGTAGATCCTGATGCAGGCTGGGAAGATTGCTAAAGCCGCCCGTTGAGAAGAGCGAGGCTTTGAAAAAGAGCAGGAAGTAAATAAGCGGATCAATCATGCTACTGCTCCTCGCTTGTCTTATTGGCGCTATAAGTTGTGGCGGCTTCGTTGTTGTGCTCAGGAGGTGTGGGAGAAGCTGCAAGGGCGTAGCGCGGAGTTTGCCAGGAGGTGAAAATGATGGCTCCCGCCACGGCGGTACAGACCAGAACCAGGATTACCGAGAGCTTGAGTAAAATCAGTGCAAGGGCGCAACCCAGGACAATGATCGTGCTTGCTACCACGCGCACCCATCCCTCTTTGCGGGCCAGTGTCAGCAATGGCTGGGCGAAACGGACGGCGACCAGGAACATGACGCCTGCCGTAGCGGGGACGACGCCGCGCAGAATCGCCTGAACCTCTGGCCTGTTCTCAATCAGTTTGAAACCAGCCGCCAGCAGGCAGGTGATGGTGGCGCTGGGTAGCAATAAGCCGATCAGGGAGGCGACTATTCCCCTGATGCCGCCCAGCTTGCGACCGATCAGGATGGTGAGGGCAATAATATTAATGCCGGGCGTGAACAGGCAAAGGTTCCAGAAGAGCGAGAAATCTTCCATTGTCATCCAGCCATGTTTGTCGATGAATTCCTGCTGGATCAGGAAAATGGTCGATGAGCCACCGCCAAATGATTGCAGGCCGATGCTGGTCCAGATGCGAAAAAGTTGCCATTTGCCGGGTCTGGGATCTGGTTGTTTCATTATGCTAGCTCCTGAAGACGCTTTTTGCGGAACATGCCGTATCTACACAGTGGTGTCAAAGTTATTATATGAGCTAGCTTTGTTGGTAATCCACATACGCTGCTATTTTCCAGGGCTTTTTCGTCTGCCCATGCTTAAGCCATCCCGAAGTTTTGAAACGAACGTTCGGCAAAAAAGGGAGGTCGCTCAATCAATTGGACGCTCGATCTCTTCGTACCGACCTGATTGAATCGCGTCCGATTTATCGCTTGGCTGTGGACAAGGAGAGGGAGGTCGCTCAATGAATTGGACGCGCTAAAGCGAGTCGGTACGAAGGGAGGTTAATGAGCACGGCTCATCCCTCTGGAGGAAAATTTCGTAATAACAGAGGGCGTTCTATGTTATAGAATAGTGTATGCGGAACGAATTGCTATCCTGGTTTGCACGAGAAGGGCTGTTGTTAACTTCGGTGTCGGCGCACGCGGAAGACCCGGAGCATGATGAGGTGAAGGTAATCGTAAAAGCCCCGCAGATCGCGCTCAGCCGCGCCGATTGCGATCTGCGTGAATGCCCCGATCCTGTACTTTTTGGTTATCCTGAAACGTCTCTGGATATGATGGTACTGGACGATATGCATCAGTTTGTTTTATCGTGGCTGGAGAAAGCGGTGGAGGCGGGTATGGCTCGCTGCTTCGTTTGTAACAAGGAGCTGGACATGGGCAGCGAGAAGCCCTGGGATGCCGTCTTTGTTGAGCATGAAATCTTTTGCTGGCTGGTGGTGCATTTTGATTGTAAACGCTATCTGAACCGTGATCTCAAGGGACGTAACCCTTTTGAAGTTACTGCGCAATCGCCTGAATTTTTTGATCTGTATATTACATAAGAGTAGGGGCTGGAATGGATAAAAATCAAGTCGCGGCTCTGCTGGAAGGTATTGCGACGTTGCTGGCGCTCAAAGAGGGGAGCAGCACGTTCGAGGTGCGAGCCTATGAAAACGCTGCCCGCACGCTCAGTTCATTGAGTGGCGATATTGGACAACAGGCCAAAGAGGGGAAGCTAAAGGGCCTGCCGGGCATGGGGCCAACGATCCTGAAACGCGTGGTGGAGGCTATCGAAACCGACCATATCGCCTTTTATGATGAGTTAGTTGCCACCACTCCTCCTGTCAAGCTTGATATGCTGCGGATTGCCGGGCTGGGTCCGAAGCGCATCAATACTATTTACGAGCAGCTCCATGTCACCAGTATCGCCGAGCTGGAACAAGCCTGTAAAGATGATCGCGTGGCGCACCTGCCGGGCTTTGGCAAGAAAACTCAGGATAAGATCTTGCAGGGGATCGGTTTTCTTGCTCAACATGCCGACCGCTTTCTTTATCCGATTGCCGAGCAAGAGGCGGAACAGATTCGCGCCGCTCTAGCAGCGCGTCCAGAGATTGTGCGTCTGGAGGTGGCTGGCAGCCTGCGCCGCAAGCGCGAGACGGTCAAAGATATCGATATGGTGGTGAGCGTCGATGATGCTGCCAGCGATGAGGTGCGCCGCAATTTGATGGATTTTTTCACGCAGCAACCCTCCGTCAAGGCCGTAACGGGCAAAGGCGAGACCAAATCGAGCGTTGTGCTGAGCAGCGGCATCGCGATGGATCTGCGCGTCGTTGGGGATAGTCAATTTCCTTATACCTTGCACCATTTTACCGGATCGCGCGAACACCATATTCCCCTGCGTCGCCGTGCGCTTAGCATGAACATGACGATCAATGATTATGGTCTCTTTAAAATCGAGCAGGAGGAGCAGGTGCTGATCCCTTGCAAAACCGAGGCCGATATCTACGCCGCGCTTGGCATGGCCTATATTGAGCCAGAACTGCGGGAGGATATGGGCGAGATCGAGGCGGCTGTCAACGGGACGCTGCCAGTCCTGGTTGAGGAGAGCGATTTGCGGGGCGTGCTGCACGCGCATACCAATTGGAGCGATGGGCAAAACACGCTGCGCGAGATGGCCGAAGCCTGTATCGCTCGTGGCTACGCCTATCTGGGGATCACTGACCATAGTAAAGCTGCCGCCTATGCGGGCGGGTTGCATGAAGATGATTTGCAGCGCCAGGGCGAGGAGATCGACCACTTGAACGAAGAGTTCGCAGGTCGGTTGCGCATTCTGAAGGGCATCGAGTGCGATATCCTGCGCGACGGTGCGCTCGATTTCGACGATACGGTGCTGGCGCGTCTGGACTTTGTCGTGGCCTCCATCCATAGCAATTTCAACCTGTCACCCGAAGAGCAGACCGCGCGCATGGTACGCGCCATTGCTAACCCATACGTCGATATCATTGGGCATCCCACCGGGCGAATTTTGCTTGGGAGGGCAGGGTATACGCTGGATATAGAAGCAGTCATTGCTGCGGCGGCTGAGCATGGAGTCTGTATTGAGATCAATGCCCATCCATCGCGTCTGGATCTCGACTGGCATTTTTTGCATAAGGCTCGCGATCTGGGCATGAAAATTCCTATCAACCCTGACGCTCACGCGCTTGCAGGAATAAACGATATGCGTTATGGTATAGGAGTCGCACGCAAGGGCTGGTTACGTGCTATCGATGTACTGAACACTATGGATACCGATGCCTTATTGGCGTTTTTCCAACAGAGGAGACGCCAGAGGGTATAGTAGAAAGAGGTAATTGTATGGCGCAACAAGTAGAGTTAGAGATTGCCCCGCGTGAAGCAATGGGCAAAGCAACAAAACGACTACGCAGAGCCGGGATCATACCAGCAAATATCTTTGGACATAAAGAACCATCGCAATCTGTGCAGTTTGACGCTTTGACGTTTGAGCGTTTGCGGCGTGTACATGGCACCAGAAGCGTACTGACGCTACGCATGTCCAGTGCCGCCCCACAGACGGTACTGATTCGTCGTATCGAGCGTAGCCCATTGACTGGCGAGATTCTACATGTGGACTTCTCCCGTGTCAACCTGAGCGAGCGCGTTGAGGTGAAAGTGCCGCTGCACTTTGTCGGCGAATCTCCTGGCGTGAAGGTCGAGAAGGGCGTATTGTTGCATCTGATGGAAGCGATAGCGGTAGAGTGTCCGGTCACGGATATGGTGGAGTATCTTGAGGTTGATGTAGCGCCGCTGACGAGCATTGACTCCACTTTGCATGTGCGCGACGTGAAATTACCGGAGGGCTATAGTCTGGTTTCTGACCCGGAAGAGCCTATTGCTAAGATCGCAGCTACACGAGCTGAGGTTGCCGAGGAGGCAGAAGTGCCAGCGGCTGCTGAAACCCCTGCTGAGCAGGCTCCTGCTGCTAGTGGGGAAGCGTCTGCTGAGTAATAACTAACAGGGAATAAAAGAGGAGCATGCGGTAGATATGCGTATTATGATTGTGACAGACCAATATCCTCCGATGGTGGGAGGCGTGCCTACCGCCACTCATGGTCTTGCAACCGATTTCTCAAATCGAGGGCATCAGGTCTGGGTGGTGGCACCCAGCTATGGTTCGCGCGATGTGCGGCGTCTTGAGCAGAAAGTGCGGATCTATCGCTTCTCCTCTTTTGAATGGCCGACCTATGAAGGTTTGCGCATTCCATTTTTGCCCTTTATGCCTGTGCGCAACCTGATTAAAAAAAGCGATCCCGATATCATTCACATCCACTCGCCGATTGTGTTGGGCAATATCGCGCAAATCCTGGCTGGTGGGCTACGCAAGCCAGTCATTGCCACCAATCATTACCTGCCCATTAACCTGAGTCGTTCGCTGATCGCCGATCCGTTGATCGGCAAACATATCAGCAATGTGACCTATTCGTATCTCGTACATTTCTGTAACCGCTGTGAGTACGTCACCGCTCCGACCAGAACGGCCCTGAATTTGCTCTATGAGCATGGGTTGCATGCGCCTGCTAAAGCCATCTCAAACGGCATTGATCTTGAGAAGTTTACGCCAGGCGAGCGCGATCCCGGCATCTTGCGTCGTTTCAACCTGCCGGAAGATCGTCCGCTGGTAATCCATGTCAATCGTTTGAGTGAGGAGAAGCGGGTTGAGGTGCTGCTGGATGCCGCGGCTAAGATGAAGCAGGCGGCCCATATTGTGCTGGTTGGTACTGGTCCCGCCGAGGCTGAGCTGCGGACCCAGGTGGAGCGTCTGAGGCTTGGAGATCGCGTCAGCTTCCTGGGCTTTGTCCGTGATGCTGATCTGCTGGCTTTGCGGCGCTCATCGGAGGTTTTTGTAATCCCTTCGGAGGCCGATCTACAGAGCATCTCGACGATGGAGGCGATGGCGTGCGGCCTGCCGGTGATCGCGGCCAACGCCTACGCGCTCCCTGAACTGGTGCATCATGAGGAAAATGGTTTCCTGTTCCAGCCCAGAAACAGCGATGAGATGGCTTGCCAACTGGATCTGCTCTTAAGCGATGCCGAGCTGCGTAAGCGCATGGGCCAGGAAAGCCTGAAGATTGTGGCCGCGCATGATAGGGTCAAGGTGCTTGATGAGTGGGAGGAGCTGTACCGACGGCTGGCGATTGAGTTCATCGAAGCGAAAGAGCGCAAACAGCAAATGCGCATGATCCGCAAATATCCAGGCTATTTCTCCCTGGATCGGCAACAAGTGCCGTTGCGTTCGCGCATGCGTCGTACGGGTGAGTTACCTTTTGAGCAACCCTTGAAAGAAGCGGGGTGGCGCACGCAAAGCGAAGAAACTCTACGCTGAGGATGTGTAGAGCGATCCGCAGCAAAAATGTGTGGGTGCGTTACGCTCAGGTCCAGCGACTATGAAATAAACGGGCGAGGAAACGCTCGATATCCCAGCGCAGTTGGGTCGAGTGATAACGTAACCATGCTCCGCAGCGTGTCCACCACGACGGCTGTTGTTCGAGAGGGAGCTTATGGGGAGGGTGGTAAGAATCGTAAACAGGTATCCGCACCGGAATAAGTGATCCAGTGCCAGGTTGGCCTTTGGAGAAGAGCTTCCAGAATTTTTCAAAGTATCGGCTCGCTATGCAGAAAATGGTACTGTAGAGTTTTTCCTTCGTATCTGCCATACAGAAGCAAGCTCCTTGAGATAGTACACGAACCCCCTATTTCACTAGTATAAACGCTTTGCCTGCCGTTTGTCCAGATTTTTACCATCGCTGTATTAGTATAAAAAAATCGATTGTCCGGCTTATTGACAGGAAATAGAACTCTTCAGTATAATATGGGCGCAGACGACTCAATATCGTAGGGGCATCCCTATAGATGTCTCTCCGATGATGTATAGATACGTACGAGAAAATCTGCAAGGATGCATTTGTGTTTGAGTATACTCCTGATATCAGCCTGGGAAAAGAAACCGGGGAAAGGGATTGTTATGTTGCCTGAAGATGAAGAGAAACCCGTGCCCATGTCAACATCAGAAGCGGGCCGTAAGGGGGGGAGCACGGTCCGTGATAAGTACGGAGAGGACTATTATCGACGTATCGGTAAAAAAGGTGGCACCGCGCTCAAAGAAAAACG